>NZ_PIRR01000023.1:0-27794 GCF_003048555.1 Campylobacter concisus
GCCTTATTTAGTCTATACTCTGCATCATATTCTCCGCTAGTTGATTTTACCTCTATGAAGTGCAAAATTTTATCACTACTTAGTGCAATAATGTCGATCTCGCCAAATTTAGAGTGAAAATTTCTCTCTAAAATGACAAAACCAAGCTTTTGTAAAAATTTACACGCCCTATTTTCTGAGCTTTTGCCAAAGAGATACTCTTTTAACCCCAAGCTACTCCTCGATCCTCATCATAAATGGCTCTTCTTTTATATACTCTTGCTCTTTTAAAATTTCAATTGTCCTTCTTACATCAGCCTCAAGACTCGTATGTGTCGTAAAGAACAATACCGCAAATTCGCTCTCATCTTTTGGTTTTTGAAGTATGCTATCGATCGATAAGTTATTTTCGCTCATTAAATTTGTGATCTTTGCTAGCACACCCATTTTATCTTCGACTTTTAACCTAAAGTAGTACTTCGTCTTTATCCTATCGCGGTCAAGTAGCTCAAGTGTATTTAATTCAAAAGGTGCTTTATATCCTAGCATAGGCGACTTGCTATCTCTTGCGATGTCGATAAGATCGCTGATCACCGCGCTTGCCGTTGCGTCACCACCAGCTCCAGGGCCATAATACATCGTCTCGCCAACAACCTCGCCAACGACACTGATCGCATTTGTCACGCCACTTGCCTTTGCTATCATTTTATTTTGCGGTACAAGCGCTGGATGCACACGTAGCTCGATTTTACCCTCACTTTTCTTAGCAATTGCTAGAAGTTTTATAGAGTATTCGAAATCTTTTGCGAAAAATATATCTTCAGGTGTAATATTTTGAATACCTTCTATCAAGATATCCTCTGGATCGCCGTGTACGCCATAAGCGATACTTGCGAGGATAAGCAACTTATGAGCCGTATCAAAACCACCCACATCAAAAGTAGGATCAGCCTCAGCGTATCCGAGCTCTTGCGCCTTTTTAAGTGCGTCTTTAAAATTTGAGCCCTCATCCATCATCGAGGTCAGGATAAAGTTACTAGTTCCGTTTAGTATGCCATTTATACTAACGATATGGTTTGCGCTTAAGCCTTCCCTTAAGGCTCTAATAATTGGCACGCCACCAGCCACACTTGCTTCAAAGCCAAATGGTATATTTTTAGCTAAATTTTGCAAAGCATATCTGTGATAGGCCAGAAGTGCTTTGTTTGCAGTGACTACTGCTTTTTTTCGCTTTAAAATTTCACTCACAACCCTAAAAGGCTCTTCAACGCCGCCCATAAGTTCGACAAAAACATCGATATCATCGCGGTTTATAACGCTATTTATATCGTCAGTCAGAGGGATACCAGCATCTCTTTTTTTATTTAAATTTCTGACTACTCCAACGACTGGCACTATCTCCTCGCCACTTCTTGCTGCGATTAGCTTTTTGTTTTTTAGTAAAATTTTAGCAACTGACTCGCCAACGGTTCCAACGCCCAATATCGCTACATTCATTCAAATTCTTTCAAATATTTTTTTATATTTCTTGCTGCTTGTCTTATCCTATTTTCGTTTTCGATAAGAGCTAGACGCACATAGTCGTTTCCGCCCTCGCCAAAACCAATACCAGGACTAACTGCGACTGAAGCTTTTGTAAGAAGCTGCTTTGAAAACTCAAGGCTGCCCAGATGACTAACTTTTGGCGGTAGCTTCGCCCAGATAAACATACTAGAGCTTGGTTTTTTAAGCTCCCAACCAGCCTGAGCAAAGGCCTCTATCATCACATCTCTTCTTTTTTCATAAATTTGGCGTATCTCTTCAACGCAGCTTTGATCGCCATCAAGTGCAACTGTGGCAGCCACCTGGATCGGCGTAAACATGCCGTAATCAACCCATGATTTTATCTTTTTAAGTGCTGCGCAAAGTCTTTTATTTCCGCACATAAAGCCAACTCTCCAGCCAGCCATATTGTAGCTTTTTGAAAGTGTATAGCACTCGACCGCAACGTCTTTTGCACCATCGACCTCAAAGATACTTGGCGTTTTGTAGCCATCAAATGTAAGATCAGCGTAAGCGATGTCTGAGATAACGTAAAATCTCTCTTGCTTTGCAATGCTTACAAGGCGCTCGTAAAAGCTCTTTTGCACAGTCACAGTCGTTGGATTGTGCGGGAAATTTACGACTACATATTTTGGCTTTGGTGAGCTTGCGTGTATAGTCTGGATCAAATTTTCAAAAAATTTATTCTCATCTAGCTCAAATTTATCATTGTAGTGAAGTGGCATCTTTGCGACACTTCCGCCAGCAAATAAAAACGCTTGCGTGTGTATCGGATAAGCAGGATCGGGCACGATAGCCACATCGCCTGGGTTTATCACAGCTTGAGCTAAGTGAACAAAGCCTTCCTTGCTACCCATCGTGGCGACTGCTTCAGTGTCTGGGTCTAAATTTACGCCGTATTTTCTCTTATACCAGTTGCAAATGGCAAGGCGAAGCTTGTAAATTCCAGCACTGGCTGAGTAGCCGTGAGTCTTGTCCTTTTGTGCGCTTTCGCATAGTTTATCGACGATGTGTTGTGGTGTTCTGCCCTCTGGGTTGCCCATAGAAAAGTCGATGATGTCCTCGCCAGCTCTTCGTGCAGCCATTTTTATTGCATTCACTTCGGCAAAAACGTAGTTTGGCAAACGCTCAATCGTATTAAATCTTATCTCATCAAACACTGCTTACTCCTATTTTATAAGCTTGATAATTATCTCATTTTTTATATTATTTATATCAACATTGTCGCTAATTAATGCGTATTTTGCACCTATTGCTAAATTTATAGAAATGGTGGTTTTTGCTTGCTCCTCTTTTATAGAGTCGATCTGATTTAAATTTTTATCATAAATCCTAACAAGTGGCATCCATCTATTTGACTCTTTTGATGTGATGTCCAGACTACTTGCACCCTCAACATCAATAAAATAAGTACCACCACTTTTTAAAAGTGGTGTCTCTTCATCAAAATTTACCTTTGCAGCCTTAAGAATCATATTCTGAGCATCTAAAAATATTTCTAAATTCCCATCAACTCTATCAAATCCTAAAATTTTAAAACCGCTTTGACTAAGTGTTATGCTTAATAAGCTTGGATCTATTCCGCCATTTTTTATGGCTGAAATTCCATAAGAAATTTGATTTCCATTTTTTAGGGAATTTATCCTTGAAATACTTATGTTGGCATCATCCAGAGTTGAATTTATTGATTTTACAAATAATGCAGAAGGAACCTTTTGCTCACTTATAAATTTTAAATTCAAACTATTTGAACCAAATGAAATACTATCGTAACTTGAGTTTTGTTTTAATCTTGATACTAGCTCATTGACATTGAGTGAGCCATTTTGGTCTAAATTTTCTAAAGAGATTTGCACATTTTCAGCATTGCTTAAAGCACTTGCACTAGTTTGTAAGCTAAAAGCATAGGCAAATACACTAAAAGCGGTGAAAATCGCTATTTTTCTTACCAAGATTTGCCCTTGTTAAGTTCTACAAACTCATCATAGCTCACAAATTTCATCTCTCCATTTTCTACTAAAAATCTAGCTGGACGGCTTGGATTATATTTTGTCACCTTATCGCCGATCTTTAGCTCAATGTTGCCATTTCCACAAACTACGAGCTGTCTTTGGTCTAAATTTATATTTATGCTTTTACTTGTGTCGTTTGATACTTTTTGACCATTTTCAAGGTTAATGATGCCTATCCAGACACGTTGTTTTGGTGTAATGACCGCCTCATTTAGTGGCTTTGTAATGTTTTGCTCTATCTTAGGAGCTGGCTGAGCCGCCATGCTTGGCTTCACAGCATTTTGCTCCATGTTTGCAGGACTTGTTGTCACATTTTGCTCAACTGGAGCTGAAATTTTTACACTTGATATGTTTGCTTCTATTTTAGGGCTATTTTGAGAGATGGTGATATTTGTATCGATGATATTTTTCTTCACCTCATTTACTATGCTTGACTGCGAATAGCTCACGCTTTTATTCTCATCATTTAAAAACGATAAAAAATTCTCGATATATTTGTAAGCATCAAAATGATATGCCCCACCAGCGATAATAGCTAAAATGATGAGCCAAAATAAAAATCCAGCACCACCGCTACCGCTTTGTTTTTGTATGGTAATATCTTTTGGAGTGTAAGAAGAAATTTTTGGAGTAACTTTAGTTTTGTGACTCTCATCAGGGGTGTTTTCTTGCATAAAGGCATCGTATTCAGCGAGTAATTCGCTCAAATCAACGTCATATTCACGTTGTAAAATTTTAGCATATCCTCTAATGTTTAAACGTGATAATTTTTCAAAATTTTTATCAAAAATATATTGTAAAAATGTAGGCTCAATATGCGTTTTACGTGAAATTTCCTTTATACCTATCTCTTTTAAATTCTCTAATTCATTCATCTATCATCCTGTCACAAATTATTGCAAAAGCTGCACTTACATTTAAGGAGTCCCAGCCCTCTTTTAACTTTATACCGATACACTCATCACACTTCGCTAGAGCTTTTTGCGGTATGCCTTCGCCCTCTGAGCCCATCACCAAAGCTCTTTTACCGGCAAACTTCATCTCTTTTACGTTTTTGCCATTACTTGCTGTTGCATAAATTTTAAAACCAAATTGCTTTAGTTCATTTAGCAAACTAAGCCCATCTTCAAAAATCGCTATTGGTATCTCATAAGCAGCACCACTACTTGATCTTAAAACGCCTTGCATATTTATACTTTTTGCTACTATTACAAGACCTTCGCAGCCTAGAGCATAAGCACTTCTAGCGATAGCACCGATATTGCCAACGTCGCTTATGCCATAAAGAATGGCGATAAAATTTAGCTTTTTAAGCTCAGTAATATCTGAAAATTCAAACTCACTAACATTTGCTAAAAAACCTTGATGGTTTCCGCCGCGAGCTAAAGACTGCGCTTTTTGATTATCCACGCGAATAATTTTTTTGCCTGTGCCACAAATTTTAGAGAAGAGTTTTTTGTCACACTCTTTTGAGAGATATATCTCTTCTAATATCTGTGGTCGCTTGTTCAAAATATGTAAAAATAGTTGTTTTCCGTATATTATCATGGTAACTTATGGTAGCTAAAGTCAATTAAAATTTAACTTATTTTTGTATGTAGCTAGAGTAAATTTTACACTTTCGTTTTAGTGTCGCTTAGTAGTTTTGTAGCCTATAATTTAAGCTTTTATAAGCTCATCATATATCTTTTTTACATCTTCTCCAGTTATTTTGTTAAGCAATTTTGCTTTTACTTTTGGAGCAAGATCAAGCGAAAGTATCTCATCTTTTGTAATATTTTGAGTGGCTGTTTTGTCACTTTTTGAGATGACAACCGCCCACTCTCCACTTAAATTTGCTTTTTCTAAAATTTGGACTAAATTTTTAGCACCATCTTTAAACTTACTCTCAAATTTTTTGGTGGCCTCTTTTATAGCAAAAATTTCTCTCTCAGGTTCTAAATTTGCGATGCTTTGCACTAAGCCTAGTATACGTTTTGGACTTTCATATATCACAGCCGGATAGGCTAAATTTAGAGTATTTTGGATAGCGAGAGCTCTATCTCTACCAGTATTTGGTAAAAAACCTAAAAAGATAAATTCCTTATCGCAAAGTCCGCTTGCAACCACACTTAAAAGTGCAGCATTTGCTCCACTTAAAATCTCATATTCAATGTTATTTTTTTGAGCGTATCTTACTAGACTTACTCCAGGATCGCTGATGCCTGGCATTCCAGCATCACTCATGTAGGCTACATTTTTACTAAAAAAATCATCACTTAAATTTGTGAAAAAGTCATCTTCGTTATGAGTGTGAAGTGGGATAAATTTTGATATATTTATACTTGCGTCAAAGCGCTCATTTAGTAGGTTTACAAGACTTTTACAGACTCTTGTATCTTCGCAAATAGCTATCTCACATTCACGCAAAATTCTAATCGCGCGAAGCGAGATATCTTCTAAATTTCCTATTGGAGTAGGAATAAAGTAGAGCAAGGCTTATTTTTGAGCGTATTTTTTCTTAAATTTCTCAACACGGCCGGCACTGTCAACTATCTTTTCGCTGCCTGTAAAAAATGGGTGGCACTTGTCGCAAATGTCAATTCTGATCTCGCTTTTGTTTGACTTTGTTTTAAAAGTGTTTCCGCAAGCACAAGTTACAGTGCAATCTACGTATTCTGGATGGATATCTTTTTTCATCATTTTTCCTTTATTATTTTTGGGCTAATTATCTACATTAAAAGTTGCTGATTATATAAAAAGAAATCTAAAAATCAAATAAATTAAGTTAGGAATTTTGCCGCTACTGAGATAACCGCGGTCTGTGATCTTAAGATATTTTTTGTATTTAGGCCGTAGCTATTTTTAAATTTAGCCGTCTCATCCTCGCTAAATCCGCCCTCTGGACCAATTATTAAAATTTCATCATCTCTTTTTTCATTTAAGCTTTTACCACCAAAATTTATAGCTGAGACATTTTTATAAACGCTCATTAGGTCATCTAAATTTTTGTAAATTTCAAACTCCATTAGCGATATTCGTCCGCACTGCTCGCAAGATAGAGCATTTATATAGTTTAGCCTTTCAATATCTATCTTAAAATTTGCTTGAGAAAATTTAGTATAGACAAAAGCTATTTTACCAACACCAAGTTCGTTTAAAAATGATAATGTCTTTTCTATCGTCTTTGGATCAACGATAGCCCAAGCGATCGTAAAGTCGAATTTTTGCTCGCCATTTGAGCTGGCAAAAATAAGGCTTAAGCTCGCACTTCGCCTATCAATCTCATCAATTTCATAGATATACTCTTTAAAGTCTCGTAAATTTCTAACACTTATTCGCTCACCAGCTTGCATTCTTCTAGCTTTTAGGTGCAAAAAAGCTTCATTTACTATCTTTAAGTTTTCATTACCTGCATTTTTATCATATAAAAATTTCATCTAAATCCCTGCAACTAAGACTAAAATAAGATCGCAAAAACCCTTAATAAGGGCAAATTTTTTAAATTTTTCTAAGTCGCCATTAGCTGCATAAATTTTTAATCTTTTAAAACCTATGGCACTAAGTGCGATTAAAATTATTAAGATAATTAACATTTTTATGGCATTAAATTTAAACTCATATCCATAATACGCCCATAAAATAAGTCCGGTTAGTACAAGAAAACTAAGTAGCATATGATAAATCGGTAAAAAATATCTTATACGAAGTACATAGTTTTTGCTATTGCTGCTAAACTGAGTAAGTATTAAATAAAGTATATTACAGGCAACTAGTGCATAAAAAAATATCACATGAAAAGGCAAAGTATATGCAAAAAGTGAGGAGAGATGTTCGTTCATTTCTTATCTTTAGAAGGCTCGTTCTCTTCGACGACTGGCTCAGGCGGGAGTTGTTCATCAATTGTGACATTTGCGTCTGGTTGAGCTATGGTCACGTCACTCGGCACTGGCTCGCTAATATCATTTTTAGCCTCATCTTTATCTCCACAACCCACAAATAGACCAGCTATAAATAAAAAAGAAGTTATAATTTTTTTCATCAAACGTCCTTTGGAATTTCTATTTTTAACCTATTTTTCATTTTCTCAAATAAATTTTTATCTTCCCACTCTTCTATGATAGCATCTGAAAATTTGATCTCATCTAGTCTTATCTCGCCCATTTGCGCATTTACGGCGTCCTCTTTAAAGCACTGTGCATAGCCCGTATCAGTCTCATGCACGATAATGCTATGAAGCTTCACTTCACGCTCACCGTTGTTCATCACACTAAGCTCAAGTAGTCTTTCTATGAGTACAAAAAATATACGGCAAAACTGCTCTGCACTTGGATTTAGCGGGATCTCGATCCATCTTGCCGAGTGCTTTTTTAGATCATTTTTATATTCATCATTATCGCCTGAAAATATTGTTGTAGCGTGATCAAAACTATCAATAATCGTTTTTATGTTTTGCTTCATCAAGCCAAAGTCATAAACCATGCCGGCGTTATCAAGAAAATTTGAGCTAAGTAAAATTTCAGCCACATAGCTGTGCCCGTGGATGCTAGTCCTACAACGCTTTGAGCTACAAAATCTCACAATATGTGCATTTTCAAATCTAAAAAGCTTTCTAATAATCATCAAACACCTTCTTTATCGCTCCAAAGCCTGATGTGGATACGCTCTGAGTAGTTAAATCCATACTTTATGGCAAATTCTGCTGTTTTTAAAGCATTTTCGTTTAGCTCAGCTCTATTCGCCCCTATTGCCATGCACCAAACTGGCAAATCAACTTGATTTTTTATATTTATAATCTCATCCAACTCACTTTTGTCAAAGTGCGAGAGGACAAATTTTAAAAAGCTACTTCTTGCATTATTTTTAATAGCCAAAATAGCGTCTAAATTTATGCGTTTTTGCTCGCTAACTCCGCTATTTGCTAGTTTTACACCAAGTGCAAAATGGCATTTTTTATAAATTTCATATTTAGTAAAATCAACTAAAATCGTGCCATTTGTCTCAAAATGCACTTCATAATCTTCAAGCAATTTCTTTACCAAATTTATAAAATTTTCATTTTCATGCCAGATGAGCGGTTCACCACCGGTCAAAACAATGATCGGTTTTTGTATTAAGCCTTTGCATAGGTTATCAACTATGCCTAAAATTTCATCTACACTGTAAATTTTATAATTAAAATGCCCTTTAAAAACAGCCCTTATACTATCGCATCCTAGTAGGCTTTCACCGGTTTTTAAAGACTTTGTTTGCACGCCAAAGCCAGAGCAGTTTAGGTTGCAACCTAAAAAGCGTAAAAATATGGCAAGTCTGCCTTGGTAAGCCCCCTCGCCTTGGATACTTAAAAACGCCTCAACTAGCTCTAGCTCTTTGCTCATCAACCACCAGTTTGATAAAAGGCACGCGAAGAGGTTTCATTGCTAGCGCCTATCGCCCATTTGTTCTCTTTTGGTTTATTTGCTAGCACTTGCCTTAAAATTTCACTTGCAGCTACGATATCACCTTTTTCAACCGCTTTTTTGATACTAAGAGCTTCTTCAAAGTATAGGCAAGGTATTAAAAGTCCCTCAGCACTTAGTCTGATGCGGTTGCAACTCTCGCAAAAGTCGTGCTTGTGTGGATCTATGATGCCAAATTTATAACCATCATCGAGCCTATAAATAGACGCGGGCGCATTTGGTAGTTTTCCATCTTTCGTGACATTATATTTTTGTGAGATGATTTTTAAAATTTCATCGCTACTTAGCCCTTTTAAATCATCTTTAGCGTGTGAATTTTCCATATACTCAATAAATCTAATCTGAGAATCTCTAAATTTAGCAAACTCGAGCAAATTTATAAGCTCATCATCATTTACGCCTTTTAGTGCGACAGTGTTTATTTTTACCTTTAATCCAGCATCATGAGCTGCTTCAAAGCCAGCTAAAACTTCGTGTAAAACGCTTTTTTGTGCGATAAATTTAGCCTTTTGCTCATTTAGTGTATCAAGTGACATATTTATGCGTTTTAGTCCAGCGTCTTTTAACCTTTTGGCAAAGTGTGAAAGCATATAGCCATTTGTAGTAAGTGCTAGATCGATGTCTGGATTATAATCACTTATCATCTTTATAAAAACGTCCAAATCCTTACGTACAAGCGGTTCGCCACCAGTGATTCTTATCTTTTTTATACCTTCATCGATAGCCACTTTTACAAATAAAAATAGTTCTTCAAAGGTTAATAAATTCTCTCTTGGCGTCCAGCTAAATGGCGTTGTAGGCATACAATACCTACATCTAAAGTTGCAACGCTGAGTTACAGAAATCCTTAAATAATCAACAACCCGACCATATTTATCGATTAGCATAAAGCACCTTCTTAAGCTTGGTTAGAGCTTTTTATAATTTTTTCAATTATATGTTAAAAGATTTAAATCAAAATAAAAATTTAAGCCAATTTTTGTAGTTTAAGAGTAGATTAGTCTTTTTAAAATTAGCCTGTAAATTTAGGCTAATTTATGAAATTTAAGTACAAACTCAACTCGCCCCATTCCAACATGAAGGTCCTTTGCGATCATCGCTGCACTTTTTCCGTCTTTAAACATTTTTAAAATTTGCTCTTCTTCATTGATGACGCTTGGTGCGATTTTATTAATATCTCTTGTTCGCTCTTCAAGACTAACTATCCTATCTTTTTGCTCTGTTGCAAAATCATCAATTACTCGCTCAATACTCTTAATCGCACGAATTATTGGTACAATCTTTTCATTTATTTGCAAATCAATATTTTCTTTTATCTGTTTTTTAAGCGGCTCATATTGTTCACTATTTTTAAACGCCTCGCCCTCAAGCATTGAAATTTGCTTTTTTAGATTGAAATTTTCTTGCATAACGCTTTCTATCGCTCGCTCAAATCTCGCAAATTTCTTATTTGTCTCACTATCTTTTATCAACATTAAAGCTACTATTATCGCCAAAACGATACCAAAGCCTAAAAAAATATAAATTTCCATATTTTTCCTTTACGAATTCGCTCTCATTTCTCTTATCATTACACGCTCCCTAGCCGTCACATAAGCATTCCAGTCGGCTTCGTCTTCTTCGTGCATGTTTTCTATCTTGGCAAGCCTTTCATCAATAGCCTTTAGATAAAGGCTCAAATTTCTCTTTGGAAAGATAGGCATGGCAATCCTTGCGTAGTAAATTTCATCTTTTTGAAATTTTTCTTCACTTATTTTTATATGCGTAAAGCCTATTTCATCGATATTTGCACTCTCACTTAGTGGCAAATACTGCTTATGTTCGTTTTTAATGTAATCACTCAGCGCGTCCACTTTTCTGTGAAGCTCTATTAAAAGAGTTAGTAAAATTTGATCGCTATCTTTGGTCTCACCGCGTGACTTTGCTCGCTTTAACCACGCTCCAAGCGCATCTTCATCGCCCGGCAAGATTGAGTTAAACTCTCTTAAAAATTTCTCATCTGCGTTTCTATCACACTCATAAGCCATACTAAGAGGTGCCTTAAAAAGCCTTACTTCGTTCATAATACACTAATCCAAACAAAGATAAAAAATAAAATTCCCAAGTAGCCATTTAGCGTAAAAAATGCCCTATCAATCTTACTAAAGTCGCGCCTTACGATCCTATGCTCAAAAAATAAGATCACACCGCTTATTAAAATACCAAAAAAAGCCATCACTCCCAAACCAGCTGCCCAAGCAAAAAGCAACCAAAATATAAAGGCTAAAGCGTGAAAAATGGCTGATAAAAATAGTGTCGCCTTATCGCCATAGATCGCTGGTATGCTAAAGAGCTTATTTTCTTGGTCAAATTTCATATCCTGAAGTGAGTAAAGTAGGTCAAATCCAGCCACCCAAAATGTCACACCAAGACAAAGAAGCACGCTCCAAAGCGGTATAGCAGCACTTACAGCGACCACACCAGCGATGGGGGCAAGTCCAAGACTAAGGCCAAGCACTAAGTGCGCTAGCTCGCTAAAGCGCTTAAATAGCGAATATCCGCCCAAAATAGCCAGGATAGGAAAGCTCAGCCAAAAGGCGAGCGAATTTACAAAATAGGCACAAGCGATAAATATAAGCGCATTTACTACGATAAAAAGCTGCATATTGCTCTTGCCGATGCGTCCATCAACACTCGGACGACTTGCGGTGCGTGGATTTAGCTTGTCGATATCCTCGTCTTGGTATCTATTAAACGCCATTGCAAAATTTCTAGCACTAACAGCACAAAGTGTGCCTAAAATAAGCAATTTAAAACCAAACCAAGCTGAGCCGTTTTCTATCTTACTCGCAACTATCATCGCAACAAAAATAAAAGGCAAAGCAAAAACAGAATGCTTAAAAACGATAAGTTCAGCGATAATTTTTAATTTTTCTATCATTTGATAAATTTCCATTTTCTTTAAAAATGGTTGATTTTACACCATTTTGCTTTAAATTTGAATTTATATTATCATTACAAGAATAATTTAAAACAAAGGGTTATTATGGGCAAAGTAGCGATTATTGGAGATAGTTTTAGTGCGTTATTTACGGCTTACGAATTAGCTAAAAAAGGTGAAGAAATTTTAATTATTAGCAGCCAAAAAGATGATTTTACAAATGGAATTTTAGCACCCTTTGGCACACACGCTCTTGCAAAAGATGGAGCGATATCTAGCTCATTTATGGGGCTAGTTAGCAAAAAAAGCGAGCTTGATATAAGTATTTGCTTAAATGAAAATTTTAGAGCTTGGATGACAAATTTTACACTTAAATCAACCAAATCTCACGATAAAAAGATGCAAATTTTGTTTTCAAAATTTGGTAAGAAAAGCTTTGAAATTTTAAGAGATTTAAACAACAAATATCCGCAGATAAATTTCGATGAAAGCGGCGTTTATCTACTTTTTAGCAATGACGAAAGCTTTAAAAAAAGGCTTGATGAGATAAAGGTTGCCCATAGCGAGCAAGAAATTTTAAGCGTAGATAAAGAGCTTGCAAATTTTGGGCTAATAAATAAAAACATAAAAGGCGCTATAAATTTAGTCAAAAACGCAAGTATTGACACAAATGAGCTAAAAAAAGCTTTGATAAATGAGCTAAATTCTCTTGGGACAAAATTTATAAATGATGAAATTTATGAGCTAAAAACGCAGGGGCAAATAGTGCAAAAAGCTACCGGCAATAACGGCGAATATGAGGCTGATAGCTTTGTGATCGCTTCAAAAAATTTAGAGCTTTCAAATAAACTAGGCACGAGCTTAAATGCGATTTTAGCTAAATTTTATACCATTAATCTTAGTCTGAATGAAGGGCAAATCCCTAAAAAACCAATCATTTTAAATGATCTATTTGCCAAAATTTATCCAACTAAAAATGGCGTTACGATTATTACAAATTTACAAGTCGGCGCTATCGATACGCTTGTTAAAACTGAAAAGATTAATGCATTTTTAAATGAGCTAAAGATACATCTTGGTATAAGCGAGCTAAAAGAGCCTAGTTTTAGGGCAAATTTCGTGCTTCTTAGCTCAAACGATAAGCCAGCTCTTGGACGCGATAACATATATAGCAACTTGATCTATAACCAAGCTTATGGACTAAATGAGCTTAGCTTTGCTCCGTATTTTGCTGGCGTTTTGGCAAGTCTTATAAAAGATGGTAAAAATAACGAGGAAAATGATGAAATTTTACTCTTTAGCTCGTTTTATGAGGGCTAGATTTGTTTAAAGAATTTGCAATAATTGGCACCACAGCAAGTGGCAAGAGCGATCTTGCATTTGAGCTTGCAAAGGAGCTTAACGGCGTCATCTTAAGCCTTGATTCGCTTGCACTTTATAAAGAGATAGATATCGCCAGCGCAAAGCCAAATAAAGAGCAGCTTGAAGTCATAAAGCACTTTGGTGTAGATGAAATTTATCCTGATGAAGAATTTAGCGTTGGGGCATTTTTTGAAATTTATAAAAATGCAAAGAATTTTGCGTGCTTACAAGACTGCCCGCTCATCATTACAGGAGGCAGTGGCTTTTATCTAAAATCAATGCTTAGCGGACTTGCACCAGATGTGCCAAAATGTGAGCTAAATTTAAGCAATGAAGAAATTTATGAGCTAGCTGTAAAAATCGATCCTGAGTTTGCAAGTAAATTTAGTCAAAATGACTCTTATCGCCTCGAAAAGTGGTATCAAATTTATAAATTTAGTAGCCAAATTCCAAGCATTTGGCTAAGAGAAAATACTAAAGAGAGCATCATAAAAGAGCTAGCGATATTTGAAATTTTATGGGATAAAGATGAGCTTAGGAAACGTATCAAAAAGAGAACAAAAGGTATGCTTGAAGCTGGGCTCATAGATGAGGCAAAATTTTTGTTTAATAAATACAAAAGTGAGCCAAAACCCCTAAAATCAATAGGTTTAAAAGAGTGCAAGCAATTTTTAAATAAAGAAATTTCTCAAAACGAGCTTGAAGAGCTCATAGCTACGCACACGGCTCAGTTAGCAAAACGTCAGCGAACCTTTAATCGCTCGCAGTTTGAAAAAAAATTCGTGGGTGATTTGGATCAAATTAGAAGTGAAATTTTAAAATTTTTAAGAGAATAAAAACTAGCCCACAAGGGCTAGTCAATAAAATCAAATAGGCATAACCCTAATTTTTGGGCTTAAGCTCTCTTGCAAGACATTTTCAATCGCATAAAGAGTGCCAGTTGAGCCACTTGCACAGCCTGAGCAAGCACCAAGATAGCGTATATAAATATCAGTATTTTCGCCGTTATCATTTCTAATATCTAAAATTTCTAAATTTCCGCCATCCATCTCGAGCATTGGGCGAATTTCTTTATCTATGACAGACTCGACTGCTTTTAACTGCCCTACCATCGTCATATTTTCAAAGCTAATGTCGCCTAAAGTATGATTTGCTTGGGCATTTGCCTGAGCTTCGATCTTCTCACGCTCCATCTCAGCCCTAGTATCACGCAAAATATCCACCAAATAATATTCTCTTTTTTCATGGCCACCAGGCTTTACACAAGACTTGCAAAATGCTCCAGCTTTGGTGTATTGCGTGATCTCCTCTACTGTATGAAGGTCATTTAGTCTTATCACTTCTTTAATCGTACCAAGGCTTACCCTAGCGCACTCGCAAACGATGATCTCATCTTCAAAATGCTCTGGATCTATGCCTTTATAGCTTGCAGCTGCTGCTTTTATAACATCATACGCCATAACTGAGCAGTGCATCTTTTGAGGTGGAACTGCTGGCGTTTCTGGATTGTCGCGCATAGCCTTTTCGACATCAAGGTTTGTGATCTTGACTGCTTCATCAACTGTTTTGCCAATACAAAGCTCAGCCATCGTATCAGAGCTAGCTATCGCTGTGCCACAGCCAAAGCTTTTAAATTTAGCATCTATTATTTTGTCTGTCTTTTCGTCAACAAGCCAGTATAGCCTAACCGCATCACCGCAGCTTTCTGCACCGAAGTCAGCCACAATAAGCTTTGCGTTTGCCTTTTTAGCATCTTCTTCGGTTATCTCTCCCATAAATTTAGGATTATTCATCCTGTCTTGCACTACCTTAGAATACTCATCCCAGATAGAGCCTCCGATCAAATTATTCTTTGCCATATTATTTCCTTTAAATTTTATAATCCGCTCTTATGCCATTCTGGGGCGTAGGCAAATGTACTAGAGATACCTCTTAGTCTATTTACTGCTTTTGTTATATGCTCGATCGCATAATCAATCTCTTCTTCTGTATTAAATCTAGAAAGAGATAGTCTAAGTGCGGTGTGAGCCAGCTCTTTATCTGCCCCTATGGCCTCCATTATTGGGTTACTCTCTAATGTTTCACTTGCACATGCTGAGCCAGTTGAAGCTGCGATGCCAGCTTTGTTTAGATCCCAAAGCATAGCTTCGCCTTCAACGCCTTTTATAGAAGCTAAAATGGTATTTGGCACACGTTGTTCTTTTTTACCAACTACGCTAACGTCAGGAATTTTTAAAATTGCATCTTCAAGCTTATCACGCAAACGGCGAACATGAGAGTGCTCATAATCCATAAATTTATTTGCCAGTTCAAGTGCTTTACCCATGCCTATGATTCCAGGAACATCGAGCGTGCCACTTCTGCGTCCACCCATGTGCTCGCCGCCGTGAAGCAAGCTACTTAGTGGCATACTATTTTTTATAAATAGTGCTCCAACACCCTTTGGTCCGTGAAATTTATGCGCAGAAAAGCTTAAAAAATCAACGTCAAGGTCTTGAACATTTATCTTTATCTTTCCAACTGCTTGAACAGCATCCGTGTGGAATAAAGCCCCATATTCATGAGCGATACTAGCAAGCTCTTTTATAGGAAAGATCATGCCAGTTTCGTTATTTGCACTCATTATAGAAACAAGTGCTACATTCTCATCCATTACAGCTCTTAGCTGTTCTGGCGTGACTATACCATCATTATTTACATCTAAAACAGTAAGCTCTACGCCATATTTTTCTAAAAATTTACAAGTCGCCAAAATAGCTGGATGTTCAACTGCGGTTGTTACGATACGCTTCCTCTCACCAGTTGCTATTTTGTCAAAGTAGATGCCTTTTACTACCCAGTTGTTACTTTCAGTCGCACATGAGGTAACGACGATATCATCGCTATCTTTTGCATTTAATCCGGTGTAGAGCTGATCTAGCGCTGTTCTTAAAGCTGGATGTGTTTCAGAGCCAAATTTATGGAGCGAGTTTGGATTGCCGTATTTTTCACAAAAATATGGCTTCATAAGCTCAAAAGCTTCAGGATCAACCATTGTTGTAGCGTTATTGTCTAAATATACTCTCAAATTTAAAACCTTAATTAGGATAAAAAATATCCTTTTTATTTTTGATGGGATATTATAACAAAAAAGTTAAAAGCAAGTTTAAAAATATGCTTTAATTTTTTCAAAATTCAGCTCATTTTGATATTAAAATATATTGAAATTCTTTATCAAAATTTGTATAGATCGCTATTTGCGATTTTTCTTATAAAAAAGTCTAATTATCTCTTAAAATTAATTTATTTTTTTAAGTTAATAGTGTGACCAACGTATTGCCTATTTGTATTATCTCTTTATGGTTTTCTTCTAGTTTTTCATATGAGGTTTTATAAAGTTCTATTAGGCCGGTTATCATGGAGATGCCTATGTCTTTGATTGTAGTGGCTTAATATATTTATATTTGGCTCCATTTGGAGCCATAGATATTAAATTTATTATTTAATCCTTTATATTATGCTCTTTGGCATAGCTTAGTATCTTAGCTCTAAGATCTTCAGGAAAACTTTCTCTATACATTACTGGTGTTAGTGGATTTAGCTTTTTGTCTAATTTACCAGCCTCATATAGTCTTGTTAGCTCTTCTGGTGTGTTATAGTATGGTGCATTTGGGTAGCCCTCTGGTGGGGTTAGGGACATTATTTTGGATTCTAGGAGAGCAGAATCAATATAAAGAGAAAGATCTTTTTCACTCCATCTATTAGGAAAAGCACCTTTGCCATACTCTTCTTGAAATTCGCTCATGTGGCTTTTAATATAATTTACAAATTCCTCCCTCGTAGTCTCATTAGCATCAAAGTCTCTAGGATCTAATAGTTCACCTTTATCTTCTACTAATCTTCTTAAGCGTTTATGAAGAGAGCCGTCAGCATTATTAATGAGTCCATCTCTATTAAAATCCATCACAAAGTAATTACCTACTATTTCATCTAGATAAGGCATCATACCATATTCATCTAGTGGAGGATTTTTATATAGTTTAAGAATTTTCGTGTAGGTATCTAAATTTTTATTTACTCCAACTGTGTATGTATAATATTTAAAGCAATCTGCTAGTACATGTAGTGCTTCAACTTCTCCTAGTTGAGCTGCTAGAAATACTGCTTGAAATTCTCTTGCTTTAAATCCACCTTCATTTCCATTGCCTAGTGATTCACTATCTCCTAATACTCCAGCGCAAATTCCCCACTCTCCTATAAAAAGCTCTGATTTAAGTGTATTTTTATTTCTATCTACTTCATCATAAATTTCAGCATATTCTGGTTTAGTTAGTTTGCCTTTATTATCTACTCTGGCTATTGCATCTTCTGGGATATCTATCATAGTGCATTTTAGATTACTTCTTTTTACTAGATAGATATATCTATCTCTTTTATCTTTTAAGCTTTCATAGTAAGCTTTTTCTGATTTAGTCCAAGGTGATAGTTTAGTTGAGCTTGGTTTATAGCTAATATCTAGCCATGGTTTAAATGATAGATAGTCTGTTTGACCTAAAGAGTTTGGTTTAGGGTTATAGTATAGTGGTTTATAGTTTTTATATGGAGATGAATCTAGGATGGAGCGGGAGTCAAGGACTAGTTTTGAAGAAAGATCGTTGTTTGTATTATCTGATTTTTTTCCATCATAAACAATCAAATTTGTATTTTTATCAAATTTTACCTCTCTACCATTGTGGGCTATAACCGTATATGTATTACTATTATCCATTAAATTTTCTTTACTCATTAAATTTCCTTTATTTATTATTAATAGTGATCCTACTACTAAAAGAGCTATGATGATAAAAATAATCTTATTCATATCTTATCCTATATATAGACCATCTTCCATAACTATGGTGGTGGCTAGACGACCTACTAGGCGAGGGGGAATTTCTTCTTTATTTCTTTCCTTTTCTTTAGATGCTTTACACCCCACATACATACCCTTTACATTGTTGTTGCCTATTACATCTAGTGCTTTTAGTAGTCTTCTTGATTTATTATCTACTTCTGATCCATTAGTATTTAAATTTCCATTTTTAAAGTCTTCTAGTATCTCCATAGCTTCGTTGTATTTGTCTATTGGTA
Organism: Campylobacter concisus; assembly: GCF_003048555.1. Classification (GTDB taxonomy): domain Bacteria; phylum Campylobacterota; class Campylobacteria; order Campylobacterales; family Campylobacteraceae; genus Campylobacter_A; species Campylobacter_A concisus_AO. Next base: position 18,363 of record NZ_PIRR01000023.1, read on the forward strand.
GATCAGTGCCCTCCTCAACACCTTGACTATAAATATCATAAATTTCATCTCTTTGTTTTATATCTATTGAGTTTGATGGGCTTATATCTAGTTCTCTTTTAACCCCTTGCAGCATAAGCTCTTTTGGTGTATATGCTAGTTTTTTATTTCTTTTGTTAAGGTTATTAAAGAACTCTTCATCAGTTTTATTATCTGTTCTTAGTTCATCTAGGCATAGATAAGATATCATAGTATCTAGGCTTATATCTTTAGATAGGTTAGAGTCTAGTTTGTTTGTGGTAGTGTTTATATCATAGTAGAAGAAGTTATGATAGTCTAGTCCTCCACTAGATAGTCTTCCTCCTATGATAGTTCTTTTTAGGTCTATATTTATAAAAGATGAGTATATCTCTATAGGATAGTAGATATACTCATTTGTTTTGGTGGAATTTGGTTCATAAGATATATTCTTAACAGCATAAGTTTCATCAAATTTATTTGTGAAATACTTATGAAGTATTAGTTCATAAGATCTTTTTTGGTGTTCATATTTGGCTCCGTTTGGAGCCAAAGATATTAAATTTATTATCTAATCCTTTATATTATGCTCTTTGGCATAGCTTAGTATCTTAGCTCTAAGATCTTCAGGAAAACTTTCTCTATACATTACTGGTGTTAGTGGATTTAGCTTTTTATCTAATTTACCTGCCTCATATAGTCTTATTAGCTCTTCTGGTGTGTTGTAGTATGGAGCATTTGGATAACCTTCAGGTGGAGTTAGGGATATTATTTTTGATTCTAGGAGGGTGGAGTCTATAAAAAGAGTAAGTGTTCTATCATCCCAATCTTTAGGAAAGCCTGGTAGCTCTAATCTATCTTGAAATTTAGGGAGTTCGCTTTTAACATAAGAGATAAATTCCTCCCTAGTAGTCTCGTTTGCGTCAGTATCTCTAGGGTCTAGTAGTTTACCTTTATCTTCTACGAGTTCTCTTAGGTCTTTATATAAAGAATTATCTGGCATCGCTGCTACCCCACCCCTATTAAAATCCATCACAAAGTAATTACCTACTATTTCATCAAGATAAGGCATCATGCCATATTCATCTAGTGGAGGGTTTTTAAACAATTTTTCAAATTTTATTTTTGTTTGTAAGTCTTTATTTGAGCCTGATATATAAGATGAAGAAGAAAAGTATCTAGCTAGTACTTTTAAAGCATCTAATTCTCCTAGTTGGGCTGCTAAAAATACCGCCTGTCTGGCTCTTGTCTTAAAACCAGAGTTATTTAATACAGTAGCCGAAGAAAATGATCGTCTATCTCCTAACATACCTGCACAAATTCTCCACTCGCCACTAAATAATCTTGATTTTAATGTATTTTTATTTCTATCTACTTCATCATAAATTTCAGCATATTCTGGTTTAGTTAGTTTGCCTTTATTATCTACTCTGGCTATTGCATCTTCTGGGATATCTATCATAGTGCATTTTAGATTACTTCTTTTTACTAGATAGATATATCTATCTCTTTTATCTTTTAAGCTTTCATAGTAAGCTTTTTCTGATTTAGTCCAAGGTGATAGTTTAGTTGAGCTTGGTTTATAGCTAATATCTAGCCATGGTTTAAATGATAGATAGTCTGTTTGACCTAAAGAGTTTGGTTTAGGGTTATAGTATAGTGGTTTATAGTTTTTATATGGAGATGAATCTAGGATGGAGCGGGAGTCAAGGACTAGTTTTGAAGAAAGATCGTTGTTTGTATTATCTGATTTTTTTCCATCATAAACAATCAAATTTGTATTTTTATCAAATTTTACCTCTCTACCATTGTGGGCTATAACCGTATATGTATTACTATTATCCATTAAATTTTCTTTACTCATTAAATTTCCTTTATTTATTATTAATAGTGATCCTACTACTAAAAGAGCTATGATGATAAAAATAATCTTATTCATATCTTATCCTATATATAGACCATCTTCCATAACTATGGTGGTGGCTAGACGACCTACTAGGCGAGGGGGAATTTCTTCTTTATTTCTTTCCTTTTCTTTAGATGCTTTACACCCCACATACATACCCTTTACATTGTTGTTGCCTATTACATCTAGTGCTTTTAGTAGTCTTCTTGATTTATTATCTACTTCTGATCCATTAGTATTTAAATTTCCATTTTTAAAGTCTTCTAGTATCTCCATAGCTTCGTTGTATTTGTCTATTGGTAGATCAGTGCCCTCCTCAACACCTTGACTATAAATATCATAAATTTCATCTCTTTGTTTTATATCTATTGAGTTTGATGGGCTTATATCTAGTTCTCTTTTAACCCCTTGCAGCATAAGCTCTTTTGGTGTATATGCTAGTTTTTTATTTCTTTTGTTAAGGTTATTAAAGAACTCTTCATCAGTTTTATTATCTGTTCTTAGTTCATCTAGGCATAGATAAGATATCATAGTATCTAGGCTTATATCTTTAGATAGGTTAGAGTCTAGTTTGTTTGTGGTAGTGTTTATATCATAGTAGAAGAAGTTATGATAGTCTAGTCCTCCACTAGATAGTCTTCCTCCTATGATAGTTCTTTTTAGGTCTATATTTATAAAAGATGAGTATATCTCTATAGGATAGTAGATATACTCATTTGTTTTGGTGGAATTTGGTTCATAAGATATATTCTTAACAGCATAAGTTTCATCAAATTTATTTGTGAAATACTTATGAAGTATTAGTTCATAAGATCTTTTTTGGTGTTCATAAGATGAGCTATAGGCGCTATCTACTAAAAATTTAAGTCCAGCTCTTGTTATATTAGATACTGTTGCCTTTCCAGCATTTTTTACAAATTCTGTACCTATTCTTAATGTTATAAGTTTTTTTGTGACATCCTTATAATCTTTTGCTAATTTTTCTTGATGCTTTAGTTGATCTCTACCTTTTGCTTTTGCCTTTCGATCAAAATATGAAAAAAGGTAATCATTGCTTATTAGCTTTTGCATCCTAAAAAATTCACGCCTACTTAGAAGGTTGAAATTTTTTTTATCACTTGCACTAATTAACTTAAAAATAGGCTTTTCTTTTATTAGAGTGACTAGCCTAAGTTCTCCACCTGTTGCCATAAATATACCTTTGGCAACATTAAGAGGAGTAGCGTCTTTGCCTACATAAAACATTGTCCTTATGACGCTTTTCCATACAGTCTCACCGCATTTATCTATAAAAAAACCATAAAATGGAAATATATCGGATAATATATCGTTCATTATAGACTTTAATGAAAAATCTATCATATCCTTATACTCATCGTCATTTATCTGCTTTATATATTTTTTAAATTTCTCATCCTCTATACTACTCGTATCTATATTATTAGGATTACTAAGTTTCTTTTCAAGTTCTTTATATTCTTCGTCACTTAAAGAATTTTCTTTTTTGAATTTACTTGCAAATTTCTCATCGCTCATATCATATATGTCTAGAGTTGTTGGTTCTTCAAGTATCTTTTTTAACTCACTATATGTATCATCATCTAATATATTATCATCATCAGCCACATGACTTTTTTCTATTGAGTCCACTATCTCCTCTATGCAGATGGCATCCTTTTGTCCTGCTTTCGCCTCTTTTTCTTTTTTAAAGAAATATATGGGTATTTTTGTTTCATCTTCTTTTAGATAATAGGTGTTTTTGGATAAAACTAGAAATGTTTCGCCATATAAATTTATGGCCTCACTCCCAAGATAAGACTCTGGTTTAATTAAGGAATTATCAAATATTTGTCTTAATATAAAATATCCCATCACTAATAAGAATACTTTTGTGGCTGGATAATAGTATTCTGTTTCTATTATAAATGCGCCATTAGACTCCTCTGACAATAATTGCATCATGCCTCTATCATCGATTGGTATTGAAGTTGGCTTACCTAAAGCATAAATAATACGATCTTGTTCCGTATTTGAATTCAAATTTAAAAAGAAGATTTTGAATTCATCTATGTTTGCCTCTAAAAATTCTTCTTCTCTTTTAATTATCTCTTCCATGTCTTTGGCATTTTTAAAGTACTTATCTATATGACTTAAATAGGTATTGGCTTGCGTAAATTTAATGAAACGTTCCGAGCCATTAAAAATTTCTTTGCCCATTGGTTTGTTAAATATAAAATTGTCTGAAATATAACTTTCAAATTTCTTGATTTTCTCTCTGCTAACCCTTGTAAATGGGCTTAGACTTAATAAATATAGGTCTTCATCATTTTGAGCATCTACTTGTATGGAGTACTGACTATAGTCTTTCGTGGCTTTTAGCTGCTTAGGGTCAGTCACTTTCTTGTTATCCACCCTATTTAGACTGTCCATTATCTTATAGTTTAATACATTTTGCAAAAGGTGCTCATTTAGTTTTGCATTTTCTCTCATAGGGGCATTTGAAATAATGAGATAGTTTTTAGAGGTACCGCTACTGTTATTTGTATTGTGAGTATCGTCCTTGGTAGTTAAGGATTTATCCCTTAAAAGATTCGCAAATTTTAAAGAATTGAAAAATGGATACTGCATATAGACAAAATTTGCTCTATTTGCGATCACACACTCTTCTATCCTATTAAGCAGACTCTCTTCAGCATTATCCTTATCATTTTTACATATTGATATATTATTTTTTTTATCTATATTTTCATATTTGCTTATCTTTGCTTCAAATAGACTTTTTTCATCACCCTCTAATGAAAAATTAGAGCAAATTCCAATATACTCATCGTAATTACTTTTCGTCTTAGTGGCTGTTATATCAAACCCTGAAAAATCTATAAATGCCCCACTATTTTGATCATCATTTGTAAAAACCAAAATATTGTTAAACGATACTGTATTTAATAACCCTAATGTAAAACCAAACTTAGTAGCTAGTAAGCTCATAACCGGACTAGAAAAGGCATAAAATCCTCTTTTTTGAAGAAATTCACCTATATTTTTAGTGGCAGAAAGTGCATCTGGCACGGCGAGCAGTAGTGTTAGTGGCTTAAATGTAGCCCTTAAATCAGTTATATCAAGAAGACTAAAAAAGAATTTAATTATCTCTTTTGCCATATAAATCTTGCCATCCTCTGAAGCCTTTTTAAGGTTCTCTTTGATTTCTTCAAAACTGCCTTTGATTGCTTCTATACTCTCCTCTTCCTTATCAAAATTTTCATGATTTAATATTATGGTTGCTTTTTTTATTAGCTCATCCCTTAGCCTATCCAATAAGGAGTTAATGTTTCGATCTATTTTTTTATAGTTGCTAACTAGTTCGCTAGATGCTTCTTCAAAATTTTTAACCATATTACCTTGTTCTCTAAAAATATTTGCAAGATTTACTAGTTCTTTAGTAAACTCTTCAATGATATCCTTTTCTTGACTAAGCACCTCCAATTTCATACTACTGTTTGCGACTTTTATTTCATCAGTTCTTTCAAAACCACGCTCATTCTTAAATAAACTAAACTTATCAAAATATTTATAAGTCTTTATGTTAACATTTTTGCCCGCCTTTTTTTGATCATATAGCCTTGTAAATATCTTATTATATAAGGCATCTCCGTTTAATATATTTGTATTATAAAAATGGTTTAAATCACGGCAATAAAAGGTTATATTTTTATATCCTTCTCCATTTACGCCGACCTCAAAAAGTAGTTCTTCTATGCTTCTAATAATTTTTGTATTATCTAATCTCAAGAACGATCCCTCTCTTTAAATTTATCAACTAACAAGCATTACAAAGCTAGTTGTGTTTATGTCATTTGTATAGCCACTATCTAGCCCTTTAGCTATCTCAAGCTCTATACTTTTAGCTCCAGTTGGAGACATAAAAACATAAGTGTAAGTATGTCTATTCTTTTCTATATTAGAACTATTAAATTCATCTAAACTGGCAAAAAAGCCTACCCCACTTTCCGGGCTATTTGCCTTTTTGTAGTTCTCTTTATCAAGAGAGCTAAAATTCTTTGGAACTACAAATATCAAATTCAGCTTATCCACTCCATATCTTAGTTTAAATTCTTTGATGTCATAACGCTTATCGTCATAATTATCCGCTAAAAGAGCCTTTAAATTCTTATCCTCTACGTCTCTTCCCTCGTCTAAATTGAGTTTGATCTTGCTAAAGCCATTTTTATCTTCAAATTTTTTATCAAATAGATAATAGGTAGTTACCAAAAGATTATCTATTTGAGAAGCAAAAGCTTTTATATGAAGTCTGATCAATGGCTTATTTAAATTTGGATTTTGTACGGCAAGGTTATTATTCTCAAACATAGGATTACTTAAACTATGCTCTAGTTTTAGTTTATTCTCTTTTTTTATGCACCTTAGCGAAGATCCAGTGTTGCTTAGGCAGTTTGGCACTAGATCTTGCATTACAGCGTAGTGATCATTCATACTTTTTAGACTAAGTGCCGATCTTGGCACATAAGCTACTATGACGCATGGAGTCCTAGCAGAGCAGCCTACTATTGGCGAGTTTATAAAATCAACATCAAGTATCACGCCTTGATCGTCTGATCTTATACTCCTGCCCGCTCTACTTTTTAAGATCACATGACCGCCATGTGGGCAAATGATAGTGTCGTCTTCTATGACAGGGCATGAAGTCGCAGTGGATAAAATTTCTTTAGATTGATTATCTTTTTGTAAATTTTGCCTTTGATTTAAATTTGAAAGAGCCTCTTTGGTCTTTTTGCTCATTGGTTTTAGATTGATATTTAGACTCTTATTTAGTAGTGAATAATTTAATATATTTGCTTGAGAATTTCTATAAGCAACATTTAGCCTTCCTATATCTTTATCCTCATCTCTTGGCTGATGAGTAAAATTTAGAGGTATATTCTCGTCACTATTATATTTTTCGTCTTTAAAATAAAGTGGATAATCCTCCTCTTCATTGGCTTTAGACAAAAGAGCAGAGTTTAGATATATTCTTTGATTCATATTTTTACTATCTAGCTTAAATATCTCCTTTAATACCTCAACATCGACTATACTTTTATCCACTGCACTTACACTAAGGGTATCGTTGTTTTTATAAAAGATACTTCCCACGCTCTCATTCATAAGAGCTTTTATATCATCGGTTGATACTTTATTGTTGTAAGCTACATCATCGTTATTTTGAGCGGATTTATTATTAGCTATTACTATGGCTTCATCGCTAGAGCTTATATCCTTAGAGTCTATGCTAGCTAAAAAATTTTCATTTTCTTTTAGCTTTGCTAGATCCGCATATTTTAGATTTATTATGCTCTTTAGCATATCTATTCTATCTTTTACGAAGATGCTAGCCTCTGCTATATCTACTCTATTATCTCGTAGTATCGTTATATTTTTATAGATGTTTTTGTTATAAGAGAAGTATTTACCAAGCTCATTTACATCTATCTTTTTTTCAAATACAAATAAATTCAAAGCACAAATAGCCACTAGCATATCTATATCGCCAGCTCTAGCATCACTTACTATCTTTGTCGCATCTAGTTTATCTAGATCATCTATATCTAGTATCTTTACTAGATGTGCCTCTTTGTTGCTATTTTTATCTATGTTGCTACCTAAATTTTCTATTATATACCCGACCATATCTTGCTTAAAATTTTCATCACTAAATTTGCCATATTCGTAAAAGAGATTTAAATAAGCATAAAAAATATATAAAGGCGTATCTAGCATAGAAGCATCACTTATATCATCTATATTTACATCCAAATTTAACTTCGATCTTATGCATTTTAGTTTAAATTTAAGCGACTGGATATATTCATTTAGATAGTCAAGTGCTTCAGCTATATCTTTGCCTTCTATCTTGGCTTCATTTTCTTTGTTTTCTAGAAGATAGCACAGCATATATAAAACCAAAACGCTCTCTTTTAAAAAGTGAGATCTAATTAATATATTCACCAAGTGTCTATTCTCGGTATTTTCATACTTTACTTCGCCAGTTGTATCTATGCCTAGCTTATAGCCTAGATCAGATATTACTGAAAAGGTAGGTTCTATCAAAACAGCCACATCTTTCGAAAAGCTATCTTCATCTCTATTGATACTTTGTTTAACGCTCTCTACGTGATGTATCTCTATATCGATGTCTTTTTCTTTGCTAGCTTTATTTATATTAGAGCTCACCTTTTTATCTGCAAGAGTCTTTTGAGCCTGTTCATTATTTTTAACTACATCTACATATTCATCTACGCTACTCTTATCATCTTTAAAGCCAAACATGCCTTTTATCTTATTAAAGACCGAGCCTACCATCTTTCCTATAAAGCCATCTTTATCTATGACTCTTGCTATCCATCTTGCACCTTTTGCTATGGCTTTAGCCACAAAGCTAAGGAGCCTTAAGCTCCAAGTAAAAGCTGAAGCTAATATACCACCATAAATCCCTGGAGCGTTATAAGTATAAAGTTCTTTCACTCCGCTATCTTTAAAGGTTACTGCATATATTTGAGCTAGATGACCACCTAATGAGTGACCTGATAAAATGATGTCTTTGGCGGTGTTATCTAAACCACTTAAGTTTTGACTATGAGAATTTATAGCTTCTTGCATAGAGGATTGAAGTGATTTTAAAGCAGATATTTGCATAAGCGCTCTTGATGTGATAGCCATAAAGGCATCATCTAAGAGATCGTTTATTTTCATCTCTGTTCCTCTAAAGCCTATGATATAGTTTGACTTAAGCGTGTCATAAAATATAGTTGAGCTAAAACCCGATTTTTGATTAGGTATGTGCTTTACTAGCTCATAGCGATTAACAAAGAGTTTCGTGCGAGGGGAGAGGGATTCGGGTTTATAAAAGATATAGGGTGGCTGATCTGGTACCAAAGCTATAAAATTTTTTACATCATTTTTGAGTTCAGTATCTTTTGTTTCTCCATTTGCTCCAACCGGCTTCTTTACTATTTTATCTGCCATAAATCTTGCTTCTATACAAAGAGCATAAGCGGTAGGATCTCCTACTTTTTTTACCACATTTCCATCTTTGTCTTGGATATCACCATTTAAAATATCACCTTTTCTTATATTATCTTTATATCTCCAAACAGGCTTTTTTATTTCATCTTCTCTATAAGAATTTACGATATTTTCAGGGACATTATCTTTACCAAATTTATCATAAAGCTCATCAAGTCCATTTCTTTCATTCTCAAATACATTATGAAGCATTGCATAACTTGCATCAGCTATATCAATATAGTCTTTAAAGCAATTTATTAGCTCTTTATTTGATTTTTTAGTTAGCACTTACTTGTCCTTGTTTGCTTTTATGAATTTGTTGTTTATTAGAATAAATTTGTTTCCACCGCTTACTGGAACTATACTTTTTTTACTAAAGCTTATTCCCATTCCTTCATCTCCAAATAAGCCATATTTAGTGCTATATGTTTCATAATAAACATCTATGCTTATAGGAACTATTTCTC
>NZ_PIRR01000024.1:0-27163 GCF_003048555.1 Campylobacter concisus
TTTCTATTTCTCATAAACCTTTACCTACGTTTTGCCAAAGTTTATCACTTTTAAATACCACAATGATAATTTTGTAGTTTATGTAATTAATGCTCCATTTTATTTCTTTATGAGAGCTAGGCTTTATCTTGATGTTAAGGCTTAGAATTTATGCCTATCTTTTTCATCTTTTAAAACTTTTAAAATAAGTCCTAATCCAAGTAAAACCACAACAGCAACAAAGACTATTTCGGCTATATCAAGTACACTCATTCTAACTCACACTGGCTTTGCTATTATTTTCAAGCGACTGTGTTTTTAAATTTTTATCGCTGGAAATAGCTTTAAATTTTGCATTTTCATTGCGTTGTTTTAATTGTCCGCAAGCCGCACTTATATCAAGCCCTTTGCTCTGCCTGATCGTGCAAGTAATACCATGATCTCTTAGATATTCTTGAAATTTTAGCATGCTAGCAAGCTCAGGCCGTCCAAATTCACTGCCTTCATGCGGGTTAAAATAGATCAAATTTACCTTTGCCTTGATACCATGCAGTAGTTTTACCAGCTTTTTTGCATCACTAACGCTGTCATTCAGGTCTTTGATAACAAGGTATTCAAACATCACGCGTTTGCGCATATCGATAGGGAATCCCCTAACAGCATCCATAACAGCCTCGATATTATAAGCCTTATTTATCGGCATCAGACGGCTTCTAAGCTCATTAGTAACAGCATGAAGCGATATGGCCAATAACACACCAAGATCCATCTCGCCAAGCTTTTTTATCTGGCTGCCAAGTCCGCTAGTTGAAACGGTTTGACGACGCGGAGATATGGCTAGACCCTCGTTAAGTGCTAAAATTTTGATCGCTTTACTAACGTTAGCAAGATTATCAAGTGGCTCACCCATACCCATATAAACGACATTTATGCGTCTTTCATAAGGTATCTTATTCTCTCTTTTTATCCATAAAATTTGCCCCACAATCTCGCCTGCAGTCAAATTTCTAACAAGCCCGCCCTTTGCTGTTAGACAAAAAGCACATCCCATTTTACAGCCAACCTGTGAGCTAACACAAACTGTATAACGAGCATGGCGACTAATCTTTCCATTCTCATCACTAATCTCCTCTTTCATCGGGAGTAAGACACTCTCTATCTTTAGCCCATCTTTTAGCTCAAAAAGATACTTGATCGAACCATCACTACTTTGCTCAAATTTTACACATTTTAAAGGATCGATATAAAATTTTTCAGCCAGATCTTGACGCATATCTTTAGGTAAATTTAGCATTTGGCTAAATTCGGTTGCATTTTTTTTATATATCCACTCGTAGATTTGTGTTGCTCTAAATGGTGGAGAAACTAACTCTTTTAGCTCACCGATACTAAGATCAAGCAAATTTATCACATATTTTCCTTTATATATTTTGTTAGAATTTTCTTGGCCTCTGCGTGATTTTTTATAAAATCAGCATGTGCATTTTTATCACAAAAATTTGTCGCTACGAAAATTCCATAAGCTGGAATTTTAAAAATTTGAGCTACTTTTAGAACAGAAAAAAACTCCATATTTTCTAAAAAATAACCCTTTTCAAACATCTTATGAGCCAAATTTTTGTCTGTAGTTATGAAATTTGATGAATTTGTTTTGATAGTTCCACGTGAAACGATAGAAGAAATTTCACACTCAATCGGTGAATAAGATCTATTTTCTACGCTAGAAATTTCAATATTTGCCCCAACCGAGCTTTCATAAATTTGTAAAATTTCACCATCTTTATAAAGACCTGCCGAGCCAACGAAAACTATTTTTTCTGGCATCTGATACAAATTTCGTTCAGGATTTTTTGACAAATTTTGGCTTAGATTTTGTAGCTCTGGATTTGATGAGTTTGCAAATTTAGCTTCAATCTTTGTAAGATAGTGCGGATCGATATTTTTTAAATTTATACCCTTTTCATCCGCTCCAATACATGCTCGTTTCTGCAAAAATTTTGTCAAACTTATTGCCATATCAACTAGCCCCACACCCATTGGCAAAGCAAAGTCAAAAATTTCGTTTTTTCCAGCAGAGACAATCAACATCAGAGCCTAACCTCAACGCCATTTGCCTTGAGATACTCTTTTAGTTTTTTTATCTCGATTTCGCCAAAGTGAAATATCGAAGCAGCTAAACACGCATCAGCCCCAGCTTCAAAAGCCTCTTTAAAGTGCTCCATCTTACCTGCACCACCGCTTGCGATAGTCGGTATAGAAAGCGCGCTAAAGATCTTTGTTAGCTCCAGACTAAAGCCCTGCTTGACACCGTCGTTGTCCATAGAGGTTAACAATATCTCACCTGCTCCTCGCGACTCGACCTCTTTTGCCCAAGAAAAGGCATCTTTTTTGGTATCGATCCTGCCACCATTTATAAAAATGCTATAACCATTTTCAATCTTTTTAGCATCGATCGCTACCACAACACATTGCGAGCCAAATTTCTTAGCTGCCTCATCAATCAAATTTGGATCTTGTATAGCTGATGAATTTAAGCTTACTTTATCGCAGCCAGCATTTAAAAGGCGAGAGATATCATCGATCGTGCGTATACCTCCGCCAACTGTTAGTGGGATAAAAAGCTTACTTGCAACCTTTTTAACGACATCAACTATCGTATCACGCCCAAGATGAGAGGCAGTGATATCTAAAAAGCAAAGCTCATCAGCACCCTCGTCATTGTATCTTTTGGCTATCTCGACAGGATCTCCAGCATCGACAAGTCCTACGAAATTTACACCCTTTACAACTCTGCCATCTTTTACATCAAGGCATGGGATTATGCGTTTTGCAAAATGATTCAAATCTGTCCTTTATCTATTTTTCTAGCAGCTACTTCAAAATATGGCAAATTAGACCAATTTTCTCGGTTACCAACTATATAAACAACCTCTTTTGCTCTTGTTAGTGCTACATTTAGTAAATTTGGCGTACTAGCAGCCCATGCTCTAGCACCTTTTGTAGCACCGCCAAGAACAAAGATAACAATATCAGCTTCTTTGCCTTGCATGGTGTGAATGGTACCAGCCCCTTTTAAATTTTTACAAACATCTTTAAAAGGTGTTATTATTTTAACGCTATCTTTTAGCTTGGCTAGCTTACCATTTAAAAGCTCTTTAACGATCATACCTTCGGCTTTATTATAATTACCTATCCATTCATCACTACTAACATCAATCCATTCTGTTTTGATGTTAGGGTCACTAAGTTTACTTTCACTACTTCTACCAAGTATCATCATATTATCATATGTTGTTTCGTTTGAAATTTTAAACATAGGGTTGGCACACCTTCTATGAACGATAAGTGGCGAACCAACCCAAATGGACTTACCCTCTCCTTTTATATATGTACCAATATTTTGTACTTTATCAGCTCGAAGTTGAACTGATGATTTTAGTAGATTAAACTCATCCTTTGCATCACAGTAGCGTAAAATAGCGTTATTTAAAGCTGATGGCAATGTTACAACAGGCTCAAGTTGAAGTGGATCACCAACTACAACAGCCATCTTTGAACGAAGCAGTGCACCTAATGCGTTAGTTAAATTTGCCTGCCCTGCTTCATCTATTAAGAGCAAGCCTATATCGCCATTTAGTAGCTCTTTAAAGCTATTATTAAAAGATGCAAAAGTAGAACTAACAACTGGCGTTAGTAAAAATAATCCTTTTATTATTTCACGTCTATCTTTAGCCTCAAGCCCGTTTTTCTCAGCCATTTTTTCATCATTAAATATAACGCTAAGAGCTCGCAAATTTGTTCTAACAGCCTCTTTGCAAGCAAAAATAGTAGCTTTATGCAGATTAAGTGCTTCTTTAAAAAGCTTGATTCTTGCGTTAAAAAGCTTTGTCTTGTGGGATTTCCCATCAAGATCACGCTCCATCATAAATGGCATGCTCTTTTGTATTTCTTCATTACTCTGATTAAAACTACCATTTAAAAAGCCATCAAGTTCTTCACTTCTACCAATTAATTTTTGACGTCTAATAAAGTCATCATTAAGCTTGTTTAGATGGTCTATCTTGGTGTTAAGTTCTAAAATTTTCTCTTCAAGCTGAGTTATTTGAGCTTTTAGTTCGTTTAATTTTACTTCATTCTTCTCTTTATTTTCACTATTTTGCTTGCTTGCTTTCAAATTTTGCTCAGCTATTTGGCGATTTATCTCACTAACTTTTTGCGCTTCATTGTTATATTTTTCAAAAGCTTGCGTCTTTAAAATTTGCTGGAAAATAAAAAATGATGGCTTTGGAGGCGCACTCAGATACTCTTGTAAAATTTCATTTTGTCCGATAAGCTTTGTTAGCTCGTTAGCTTCCGTAGTCTTTTGCTCTAGCTCATTTTTGCTCAAATCCAGTTCATCTATTAGTGGCCTTAAAAGCTCGTCTATTTGCCTTGCTGAATTATAGTTATCAAGTCTTTTATCGATATTTATAAGCTCACTATTTATACTTTTTAGCTCCTCTTCTTTGATCCTGATCTCGCTAAAAAGTAGATTTACTTCATGTAGGGCTTGATTAAATTTCTCCTTTGCCTCGTCGTAATCATCAATTCCTTCACCGGTAGCCAAGTATTTGCCAAGCCCCATTAAAAAGCCATCTTGTTCTATAAATTCTTTAAATTCTTTTGAAATGTCTTCAAACTGACTATGCGTTTTTTCGATCTTTACGCCATTAATCGCGTTAAAAACAAAATTTGACTTATTTTGCTTTGAGCCAAGAGGTATGCAAAAAAGTCCCCATGCAGGTTTTGAGATAAAAGATTTTTCTCCAAAATTTGTCTTTTCATCGGCCGAGAGAAGCCTTGTAGCTATAAATTTAAAATAATCAATCTCGCCTGCATAACTACCAATACTTTTTAACTGGCTAAGCTCTTTACTTAAAATTTCAACCGCACCGTTATTGCAAGAGCTAACAACCATCTCATAGCCCTGGAGTTCTTTATTTAGAGTAAAATAAAGCACCTTATCGCTACTATCTCGAACTGGAGCAAAGATATCATGTCTACTCATTTGCGCGAGTTTCATCGCTCTAAGCGTAACAACTTCAGCCATTACGTCTTTTAAAAGCGTTGTTTTACCAGTGCCTGGAGCACCATTTACGCTATAGATTCCACCACTTTTTTCTTTAAATTTTTTAATGATGTTATTAACAGCAATTTGCTGTGAGAAATTTAAAGCGAAGTCGCTGGCAAAAGCCGATCTTGGATACTCTTCTGCTTTAAGAAAATCTCTAACAAGCCTTTTATTTTGCTCATCTCTTACATCAAGTCTTTCAAATTTATTCTCACTGCCCTCGTCTAGAAATTGATCCGTTAGCTCGTGCGTCCTACCTGACTCGTAAAATTTTATAAGCAAATTTATATCATCTATAAAAAAGCTATTTAAAAGGCTATCATTTTCTTTAAAATTTGGATTTATGATCTTTACTTCAAGCCTTAAGAAGTCATTACAAAATGGTGTTTTAAGTGCACTTTTTAGCTCATCGTTTATAAGCTTTATATATTTGCCAAATTCCATTTTTTCTTTATAGATAGATAGCTTGTCTTTTATACGCTCACACTCTTTGCTAAAATCACTTTGACTTATCTCTTTTAGATGATTTAGGCGAGCCGTTGCCCAAGGAGCTGTTGAGATGAAAAGATCATCAGATGAGCTTGGTGTAAAAAACAGAGTTAAATCATCATCTAAATCTACATCTTTTAAAGCAAAATTTTGATCATCTTTACAAAATACCAAATCACCAGCGAGCTTAAGCTTATAACAAAATGCCTTTTCAAAGCTCGTTTGCTCAGATCGTAGCTCATCTAAAATTTGCTCTTTTTCAAATTTCACCTTTGCCAGCTTTGAGATATAAATGGCAAGCAAGTCAGTCTCAAAAATACCGCCATAAATAGAAATTTCTATACCATTTTTTAAAAGCGACCTATCAAATACCCTTAAAATTTGTAGAAATTTCTCATCAAAATTTGCGATCTCAAGGTCTATTGATTTTTTAAATTTGGTATTTGTCTTTTTTGGCTCGTCTAAGGTTTTTGGCTCTAAATATTGTGATAATAAAAAGTATTTTAAGGTATTTGCTTTGCTCAAATTTATGCCCTATTTCGTTATTATTTAGTGATTATAGTCCATTTTATATATGATTAAACTAAACTTGTAATCATTGTATAAGTAATTTTTGGCTAATATCGCGGCTATGATAAAGGCAAAAAAGCACTTTGGACAGAATTTTTTACAGGACAAATCGACACTAGATAAGATCATCCAAGCGATACCCAATGACGTAGCAAACGTCGTTGAGATTGGGCCTGGCTTAGGTGATTTGACATTTAGACTTTTGCAAATTTACAAGACGACCTGTTTTGAGATAGATTGTGAGCTGTTTCAAATTTTAAAGGCCAAATTTGCAAATGAGATCCAAAATGGACAATTAAAACTTTTTTGTAAAGATGCATTAGAGCAGTGGCAGCAAGAGGGCGGACTAAGTAGTGAGAACTACTTTTTAGTCGCAAATTTACCCTATTACGTTGCTACGAAAATGATACTAAATGCGATAGATGACGAAAAATGCCTTGGGCTTATCGTGATGATACAAAAAGAGGTTGCTCTTAAATTTAGTGCAAAGAGCAAGGATAAAGAATTTAGCTCTTTATCGATCCTCGCTTCACTTCAAGGCAGGTGTGAACTCTTGTTTGACGTGGATGCAAAACTTTTTAATCCTCCTCCAAAGGTCACATCTTCAGTCATCAAACTACAAAAAACAAAAAAGATTTTTGGCAAAGATGGGATTTTCAAAGATGCAAAACAATACGAGGCTTTTAAAGTATTTTTAAGAGCTGCATTTGCTTCGCCAAGAAAGACGCTTTTGAAAAATTTATCTACAAATTTTGACAAAAATGCGTTAGAAGAAATTTTTGAAAGCCTAGCTTTAAACCAAAATTTACGTCCACACGAGCTAGATGTCGATTCTTATCTAAAAGTATTTGAAAGATTAAAGGAAGATAATGAACGACAAAAACGAAGAGAAAGTTGTAACTAATCAAAGCAAAAACAACAAAAGACGAAGATTTAGACCAAAAAACAAACCAAAACAAGAAAGCGAAATTACCGAGCAAGCTTCACTAGCAAGCAAAAGCGTGATAGATAACTTCTTTGCAGCAGAGCAAGCTGAAACTGAAACGCACGCCGAGCCAAATAGCCAAAATTCTCGCCCAAAAAAGCCAAGAAATAACAAAAATCAAAATAAAAATGGCGAAAATAATAAGCCAAAAGATCAAAAACAAGAACCACAAGAAACAAAAACCAAAACGCAAGAACAAAAAGAAAAGCCTAAAAAAGCTAAAAAGCCAAAGAAAAATTTACCTGCAAAACTAAATGGTAATGAGCAATGGCAGCAAGATATCGCAAGCGCAATGGTAGCAAACAAGGCCGTTCACGAGCTACGTCTAGAGCCGATGAAGTATCTAAACTCAAGCGAACATAAAATTCGCATAACTCCACTTGGCGGTCTTGGCGAGATCGGCGGAAATATGACGATATTTGAGACCGACACGAGCGCAATCATCGTGGATATTGGCATGAGCTTTCCAAGCGAGAGTATGCACGGCGTGGATATCCTAATTCCAGACTTTGACTATGTTAGAAAAATAAAAGATAAGATAAAAGGTGTCATCATCACTCACGCTCACGAGGATCATATCGGCGCGGTGCCCTACTTTTATAAAGAGTTTAAATTTCCGATTTACGCCACGCCGTTACCGCTAGGTATGATAAATAATAAATTTGAAGAGCACGGCTTAAAGCAGGAGCGCTCACTTTTCCGCTCGGTCGAAAAGCGCAAGCCGTATCTGATAGGGGATTTTGAGGTCGAGTGGATACATATTACGCACTCCATCATCGATGCTAGCGCGCTTGCCATCACGACAAAGGCTGGCACCATCATCCACACGGGCGACTTTAAGATCGACCATACGCCGATCGACGGCTATCCAACTGACCTTGGTAGACTTGCATACTACGGCGAAAGAGGCGTATTATGTCTAATGAGCGATAGCACGAACAGCTACCGTGAAGGATTTACCAAAAGCGAAAACAGTGTTGGCAAGACCTTTGATGCGATATTCTCAAAGGCCAAAGGACGCGTGATAATGAGTACGTTTAGCTCAAACATCCACCGCGTTTATCAGGCGATCGAGTGGGGGCTAAAATACAACCGCAAAGTCTGTGTCATCGGCAGATCAATGGAGAGAAATTTATACACTGCGATGGAGCTTGGCTATATCAAGCTTGATAAGAAAATTTTTATCGA
This sequence comes from Campylobacter concisus, assembly GCF_003048555.1. Taxonomy (GTDB): domain Bacteria; phylum Campylobacterota; class Campylobacteria; order Campylobacterales; family Campylobacteraceae; genus Campylobacter_A; species Campylobacter_A concisus_AO. Next base: position 8,322 of record NZ_PIRR01000024.1, read on the forward strand.
TGCAAACGAGGTTGGCAAATTTAAAGATAATGAGGTACTTATCGTAACTACTGGCTCTCAGGGTGAGACTATGAGCGCACTCTACCGAATGGCTACCGACGAGCACAAATATATAAAAATAAAGCCGACCGATCAGATCATCATCAGCTCAAAGGCGATCCCTGGCAATGAAAGCAGTATCTCAACTGTATTAAATTTCCTAATAAAATCAGGCGCAAGCGTCGCTTACCAAGACTTTAGCGAGATCCACGTCAGCGGTCACGCGGCACAAGAAGAGCAAAAGCTGATGCTTCGCCTCATAAAACCAAAATTTTTCTTACCAGTGCATGGCGAATACAATCACATCGCAAAGCACAAAGAGACGGCCATTAGCTGCGGCGTAGACGAGAGAAATATCTATCTAATGAGCGATGGCGATCAAATGGAGATCTGTCAAAAATACTTAAAACGTGTAAAAACGGTAAAAACCGGCAAAGTCTTCATAGACAATCAAATAAATAAACAAATTTCAGACGATGTCGTCATCGATAGACAAAACCTCGCTGAAGCAGGTGTAGTCATGATAATCGCTCAAATTTCACGTCATGGTGCAAAGCTTATAAACAAGCCTCGTGTTATTAGCTACGGACTTGTAGGTAACAAGCAAGATGCGGAGTTTAGCAAAAAGATGCAAGAAATTTTGACGCAGTTTTTAAGCAACGTCAAAGAGGAGCTTTTAAAAGATGGTAGATTGCTTGAGTCACAAGTGCGCCAAGTGATCAGAAAGCATATCTTTAGAAAGGTCAAAAAGTACCCAACTATCGTGCCAATTATCTATCTAATGTAAGGGAAATTTATGCAAACAATCAACCAAATCGCAGCCGAAGTTTTAAAGATAGAAGCAAACGAGCTTTTAAGACATGCTAAAAACTTAGAGATAGAAGATGCTGTAAATTTGATATATAACGCAAAGGGCAAGGTCATAGTCACAGGCGTAGGCAAGAGCGGTCATGTAGGTGCAAAGATCGCTGCCACGCTTGCAAGCACCGGCACGCCAAGCTTTTTCTTGCATCCAACAGAGGCTATGCACGGTGACCTTGGTATGATAGAAAAGGATGATGTTTTGTTAGCCATTAGCTTTAGTGGCGAAAGCGATGAGCTTATCAAAATTTTACCTCACGTAAAGCGCTTTGGCGTAAAGATCGTCGCAATGGCAAGAAGTAAAACAAGCTCACTTGGTAAATTTAGCGACTCTTTTATAGATATAAATGTAGAAAAAGAGGCGTGCCCACTAAATGCCGCTCCAACAGCATCAACTACGCTAACGTTAGCTCTTGGAGATGCGTTGGCTGTTTGTTTGATGCAAAGGCGAGGCTTCAAAAAAGAGGACTTTGCAAATTTTCATCCAGGTGGCAGCCTTGGCAAGAGGCTATTTTTAAAGGTAAAAGATGTGATGAGAAGCGAAAATTTACCGATAGTTCGCTGGAATGCGAGCCTAAAAAAGGCAATCGATACTATGACACACGGTAAACTTGGCACGGTCCTAATCGTCGATAAAGATGGTGTGTTAGATGCTATTTTAAGCGACGGCGATCTTAGACGTGCACTTGTGCGAGAGGACTTTGACCTAGACGAGCCAGCAATGAAATTTGCAACATTGCATCCAAAAGAGATAAACGACAAGGAAATGTTAGCTGTGGATGCGTTAGCTTTGATAGAAAAATATAAAATTCAGCTTCTTGCCGTTGTGGAAGATGGCGCACCTGTGGGTGTTTTACACATCCACGATCTTGCAAATTTAGGACTATAAAATGGAAAAAACAAGACTAAATAAATTCATCTCGCATAACACAAACTACTCACGCCGTGAGGCAGATGAGCTGATAAAAGCCGGTAAGGTTAGCATAGCAGGACGCGTGGTTAGCGACCTTGCCACAAGCGTGGATGAAGATGATAAAGTGCGTATAAACGGCCGTTTGATAAAGCTAAAAAAAGAATTTACCGTTATCGTCTATCACAAACAAAAGGGTGAGCTTGTTAGCAAAAAAGATGACCGCGGAAGAAAGACGATCTACGACACATTAGATAAGAAATTTGCAAAATTTGTTAGCGTAGGGCGCTTAGACTATGCAAGTGAGGGGCTACTTTTACTAACTGACGCCCCAGCGATCGCCACAGCACTAATGAATAGCGACTTAGAGCGAGAATACTATCTAAAAGTAAAAGGCGATGTAACAAAAGAGGTTATAGAAGCGATGACAAATGGCTTTTTCGCCAAGGACGCTACCAAAGGCGCACACGCAAAAACCACTATAAAATCAATGGAATTTAAGCCATTTCTGGCCTATAAAGTCTTTGGCTCAAGCGGTGGCTACACAAAACTAAAAGTCATCATCAACGAGGGGCAAAACAGGGAGCTTCGCCGCTTCTTTGGCTACTTTGACCTTGAAGTGATGGACCTAAAACGTGTTAGCTTTGGGCGCGTTAGCCTTGACATGCTAAAGCCTGGCAAATGGCGCTACTTTGAAAATAGCGAATACGAAGACCTAAGAGACTTTTTAAAGGTTAATAACGTTAGATACTAAATTTGGCTATTTCTCAAACAAAGAGATAAGCCAAACTAAAATAACTACAAATTTATTTAAAAATTTACAAAAATGGAGAAAAAATGAAAAAGGCTGTTCTTTTATACACAATCTTACTAACTATTGGATTCTCCAAGGATCTAGTAGAACTTGGACTTGAGGCTTACAGCAAAGGTGACTACAACAAAGCAGTCGAGATATTTACTAAAACTTGCAATGATGGAAATAATGGCAATTGCTATAATTTAGGACTTTTGTATATAAATGGCCAGGGTGTAAAACAAGACTACAATAAAGCAGCTAAATTATACGAAAAGGCTTGTAATGGTGAAATTATTCAAGCTTGTTATAACTTAGGATTTTTATACTATAACGGTCAAGGCACTACACAAGACTACTATAAAACTGCTCAATTGTGGCAAAAAGTTTGTGATGCCAAATATAGTATTGGTTGTTATAATTTAGGGCTTTTATATGAGGATGGTCAAGGTGTAGAGCAAGACCACAATAAGGCGGCTAGATTATACGAAGAAGCTTGCAATAATGGACATGCACTAAGCTGTTCTAATCTAGGTGTTTTATATATAAAAAACCAAGGTGTAGAACAAAACTATAACAAAGCCATAGAGCTATACAATAAATCTTGTGACGGTAAAAATGCTATAGGTTGTTTTAATTTAGGAAATTTATACGAAGAAGGCAAATATCTAAAGCAGGACTACTATAAAGCGGCCAATCTATATAAACAAGCTTGTGATGGCGGATATGCTAATGGCTGCTATAATCTAGGTAATTTTTATGAAAGAGGACAAGGGGTAGAGCAGGACTATACCAAAGCTATCAAACTATACGAAAAAGCTTGCGATGGCAATATCGCCCAAGCCTACCACAATTTGGGAGTTTTATATGTAAATGGTCTGGGTGTAGAGCAAGACTATTATAAGGCAGCTCAATTATGGCAAAAAGCTTGCAATGACAGATACAGTATGAGTTGTTACAACTTAGGAATTTCATACAATAATGGCCAAGGCGTGAAACAAGACTATTATAGAGCGGCTGATCTATACAAACAAGCTTGTGACGATGGAGTTAATGATAGTTGCTCTAATTTAGGAATTTTATATGAAAACGGTCAAGGTGTAGAGCAAGACTACAGTAAATCCCTAGAATTATATGAAAAAGCTTGCGATAATGGATACAATCGCGGTTGTTTTAATTTAGGAGCTTTTTATCTAAAAGGCAAAGGCGCAAAACAAGACTACCACATAGCAAAAGAATATTTTTATAAAGCTTGCGAATTAGGGCTTCAACCAGGGTGTGACGTTTATAAAAAGTTAAACGAAAAAGGCCTTTAATACTAAAAATAATCCAACAGGGTTCTAGCAAATTTAGAGCTTCATAAATTTATATCTTATTTTCTGAAAGTAGGATGTTTATGTATGGATTTAGTAGCGTCTCACCGCGTGCTGCGTAGAGCAAGACCTCTTTAAAGTAGTTGTCGTTTATGCCATATGTGTGAAACTCGTACGCTCCTATGCCGTATCCCATGGGAGTTATATCGACCCTTGAGTACCACGCATTTTGCGCTAGAATGTAGCGGTTTGTATCTCTTGAATAGACATATAGCTTGATCTTATCTTTGCTCTTTTGCGCCATATACCAGATGAAAGAATTTGTGATGTCGTTAAAGAAGTAGATATCGCCATTTGGCATGATCGCCTGAGCTGTGTCGTTGTTATCAGCGATAAGCGTCCTACTCTCATAACATATAAATTTATTTGGCATAAGTTGCTCGATCGGCTCTGATTTGCCGTTATTTAAAACCAAAATTTTATCATCGCTTATATCGGCATTATAGGCAAGTACGGCTAAGACTAGAGCTAACAAACACAAAGAAAAAATTTGTTTTATCAAAATAAAAATCCTCTTAACAAATAATATTTTAGGACATAAAGCGCGCAGATCAGTACGCAAACACTTAGCCAGATAGATGAAAATTTAAGCTTGTGTGAGTAGTTAGTTTTTGTGATAATCTCAACAAGATATGGCATAAGACCGTAAAATACACCGAGAAACAAACTACCCCAGATGAGGTAGCCAACATGAAAATAGTCACCTTTTAGCATGCAGTATGGGCATTTATGGTTCGGCTGCTCGTAAACGTAAAGGCCAAAAAAGTAGGTAATGGCGTAGTAACTAAGCACCAAAAACAACAAATTTGCCACAAAGCTCGCCATACTTTGCTTTAAGAAATTTAGCACCAAAATGACAAAAAAGAGCACATAAAATGCACTCACTAAGCCAAAATTTGTATAGCCAAATGGTAGCTTTGGAGCTTGAAAAGTAACAGAACAGCAAAAGACCGGCACTTTTAGTGGGATATTGTAAAAAAATGAAATTTCTATACCAAGTTCGACTAATATCATGACAAAAAGGCAGATAAAAATGGCGTATTTTTTCTTTAGATAAGGGAAATTTAGAGCCTGCAAGTCAAGCTTATTTATAACCAGCCAAATGCCAAGCCCAAAGATCAGCAAAATTTTAGTGAGCATCAATATACCACCAAATTTATTCGAGCCGATCACGCCAGCTGAACACATGGCACCAGGTACGATGTCAGAGAGCTCATTTAGGCAAAGTGCAAAGAATATAAACAATACGATCTTGATACAGACGCAAAAAAGTAAGATCGTATTTACAAGATAGTTTTGTTTTTCAAGCGAGTATTGAAGCGATGTTAGTGCATTATAGTCCCACGACCTCACGATCCTAATGACGTAAAAGAGCGAAATACTCATCAAAACTAACAGTACAAACTCCGCTAACAAAAAGGCAATAACGGCGTTTGATAAAAAGACACTCATACTATCTCTCCGTTTTGCAAGCTGACAACCCTGTCTGTTGCACTTAGCTCATCAAAAATACTATCGTGAGTCGCGACAATAACACTCTTTTTTAGAGCTTTAAAAGACTCTAGTAAGCCTAAAAAGGCACGTGCATTATCTCTATCTAAATTTGCCGTTGGTTCATCGGCTAAGATGATATCAGCATCCATAGATAAAGCTCTAGCTACCGCACATCTTTGACGCTCGCCACCACTTAAATTTGATACGTTCTCATCTTTTTTATGAGCGATATTTGCTAGGCTTAGAGCCTTTTTTATCATCTCATCTCGCACATTTGTCTTGAAATTTGTTAGAGTAAATGGAGCTAGTAAATTTTCATATACACTCAAGCCATCAATAAGGTTAAAATTTTGAAAAACCAATCCAAGCCTTTTGTGTCTAAGCTCAGAGCAAAAGACATCAGGCAACTTTGCGATGTTAGTGCCATCTATCAAAATTTCTCCACTAGTTGGCTTTTGAAGTAGGGCGATAAGAGAAAGTAGGGTGCTTTTACCGCTTCCACTAATGCCTTTTAGTATTACTAGCTCGCCGTCATTAATATCTAAATTTATATTTTTTAAAGCACAAAACTCATTTTGTTTGTTTTGGTTATAAACTAGGCTAACACCTCTTATATTTATCATTTTAGCCCCTCATTTATGTCACTACTTGCTACTCTCCACGAAGGTATAAGTACAAACGCCAAAAATGGTATCACACCAAAAACAAAGATCAAAAAGAGCTTATCAAACTCTAAAATAGGCGTGAAATTTGTAAAATTTAAAAGCTCATCGCCTAAAAATATCCCTTTTAGAAGTGGAGCGTTTAATACAAAAACAAAGAGATAAGCCAGCATAACGCCAAGTAAAAAGGCACTAACACTAACTATAAAATTTTGTATAAATTTTAAAAATATAATATCTTTTATACAAAAACCAATGCTTCTTAAAATAGCTATTTCACGCTTTTTACTACCATAGGCAAGTGAAATTTGGTTTTTAAGCAGGACAAAAAATATAAGCATAACGCTAACGTAAATGCTCATAAAAATTCCACCCTTATAATAGTAAAGGTGCCTAACCTTAGCCACCTCATCTTCTATGCTAAGAGCGAAAGAATTTGGATATAAATTCTCTATCTTTAAAGCTACTTCACTAATCTCATCTGTGTTTGGCACCTCAACATAGAGCTTTGTATACTCTTCATCTTTTAAATTTAAGATAGCTCTTAGCGTATTTGGATGCAAAAATATAGCGTTATTTGAGATTAAACCACTTTGTGCCGGCATAGTCTTTAATATCTTTACTGGTATCATGCGCTCTTCAGTTAGAAAATTAAAGCTCTCGTCGTAGTAAAGCTCATTCATCGCTGCCTTTACACCTTCTCCGACGATCATCTCATCCTCTTTTAAGCTATCATCTTCATATAGATGAAACCAAACGCGCTTTTGAACGAAGTAGTACTCTCCATCAACTACGCCCCTTACATCACTTACGCCATCAATCTTCGAGATGTCGTAGATATAGCCAGGGTGCATGAGATCATTTTTGCCAGCACGAAATGCGCTCACTACGATACTTGATCTATCTTTTACTAAATTTATAAGATCATGTTGAATCGATCCAGAGATGAAAAGCACCGAGCTTAGCACAAAAATAATGAGTGCAAAGAGGCAAAAGCTAAAAAGGTGATCCTTCCTATCTTTAAAAAGCAGAACCACGGCGTAGTTTATAAAATTTTTACCTATCATAGACAAAGCCTTTTTGCCCCTTTTGGTTAAAACTAAAAGCAGCGTTTGCTCTTGTTATCTTAGAAATTTCTCTTAGCTCATCTTGCTTTGCTTTATGATCAAAGCTAAGATAGTGTGCCACTAAAAGCGTATAAGAAAGTCCAAAAAATAACGCTAAAAAAACTAGAAATTTCACACTATTTACCGATAAAGTTCTTTATCTCGTCAAATCTTATGACACCTTTGCCAGCATGATCTTTTAAAAAGCTCTCTGCCTTTGCTTCATCTTTAAATGGGATAAACTCATCACCCATTGGTCCATAAACGTTTGAGCCATGAACATAAAACGCATCTTTTGCATCAAGCTTTTCTAGCGTGTAATAATCACTCACATAAGCATCTTTCATTTTGCCATCCGCAAAGTAAAATTGTGCCATATCTTTTACGCCATCAAAATAATAAGCCTTGCCATCTGCTTTGATGAGTGTCGCCCATGGAGAATTTTTGACAAGCATGCCACATACCGCGCATCTTGCGCCCTTTGGTACGACTATTCTCTCAGGTTTTTTTATTTCTTGTTTAGCTTTTGAAGCTTGGTTGCTAGTACCTAAATTTGCTGGAGCATCCCATAGATAAAGAGCAGCGGCTTGCAAGTGCTTGTCGTACTCTGGAGCTTTGTTAGCCTCTTTTGCGTCACATACTTGTTTAAGATGAGCTTTTAGCTCAGAGATAGCCTTAAAGCTTTTTGGATCAGTTTTGTCGCAGTTCGCCTCGTAAAATTCCTTACCATGTGCGTAAACGCCGTCCTCACGCTTAGCTTTTATCATTTTATTATCACCTTCAAAATCCTGTCCAGCGATCTCGTAAGCTTTAGCAAAATTCATTATTTCGCCACCATTTTCTGCTTGAAATTCTTTTGCGTCAGCCTCAGTTGAGAAGGCGTATTTGCTATTTCTAGTCATTGTGCCTTTAACACTACTGCCAACGACATAAAAGGCTTTATTTACATCGATCAAATTTAGATTTTTAGTATCGACAACCTGCGCATCGCTTGGGATCTTGCCTTCTGTTAGCTCGTATAGGCAGTGGAGTGATGCTACTTGCTTGCCGTTATATACGTGATTGGTCTTATAAAATTTAACCAAATTCATTCCACAAACAGCACAATACTCCTTGCCCTCGCCACTTCCTACTAGTGTAGCCTTGCTAGGATCCACACTTTGAAACATCGGTTTCATTTTGACGGCTTGTTCATTTGCCGAAGCACCAAAGAGTAGGGTCGCTAGCAGTGCTGAACCCAAGATAGAACGTAAAATCATATTATCTCCTTTAGTATTTTTATATTTATAAGCTTTAAATGCCACTGGGCTAACTTTATCAAGCATCAATGCTTTCCTAAAATTTCTAAATTCTCACACGCTTCTTTTAAGCCATTTTTGCAGCTTCTAGTGAAAATTTCACGTGCTTTTTCTACATCTTCTTTTACGCCTTTGCCTTCAGCTAGCATAATAGCGTAGTTGTTGCAGCCTTTTTCATAGGCGTATTTGCACGCTTGCTCGTAAAGTTTTGTCGCTTTTGTAAGGTTTTGATCAACGCCTTGTGCATAAACATATAAAAAGCCAAGATTATCACACCCTATGCCAGCTTCGTTCGCACAAGCCATCTCGTAGTTTGCTTTGGCTTTTGTATAGTCTTTCTCAACACCTTCGCCCTGCGCGTATAGATAGCCAAGATTGCTACATCCTATGCCATCACCTGCCTTGCAAGCCTTTTCGTAAAGCTCTTTTGCTTTTTTAAGATCCTTTGTCACGCCGGTGCCATTTGCATAAAGCAAGCCAAGCTCCGTGCAACCCTCATTATCCTTACAAGCCTTTTCATAAAATTTAACTGCTTTTTCTAAGTTTTTTTCCACACCTTTGCCTTTTTCATAGGCGTAGCCAAGGTTGCTGCAAGCCATAGAGAAATTTTGATCACAAGCCTTTTCATAAAGCATCGCTGCCTTTGCTTCGTCCTTTTTGACGTTACCATCACCTCTGCTGTAAAGCACAGCTAGATTGTAGCAGCCTGATGCCTTTTTCTCTTTATCGCAAGCATCTTCATAAATTTGTGCTAGCTTGTTGTGATCATCTTTTGCGCTTAAAGCCTCTTTGATATAGCCAGCATTCAATAGTCCCAAACAAGCAAACAATAAAACTAAACTCTTTTTCATCATATCTCCTAAATCTCTTTTATATCCTTACCTCTATAAGCAAAGACGATTAGCAAAGCCAAGAGCATTAAAAGCAAATAAAGCAAATTTGAAATGCTAAATCCATCGCCATTTGCGTATGAGTGAAGTCCACTTAGATAGAAATTTACACCAAAATAGGTAAAAATAACTGAACCAAAAGAGAGCACGCTAGCTACTAAAAAGATAAAAATATTTTTTAATCTTGGGATAAATCTTAAATGAAGCACAATGGCATAAATAATTATCGTAATGTACGACCAGCTCTCTTTGCTATCCCAGCCCCAGTATCTACCCCAGCTCTCATTTGCCCAGACGCCGCCAAGGAAATTTCCAATAGTTAGCAAACTAAGTCCTATGATGAGGCTTAGCTCATCAGTTGCGGCGAGGTATCTTATCTGCTCACTAAGCTTTTGCTCGTTTTTTTGATTTTTTATAGCCATTAAAAGAAGCCCAAGAAGCCCAAGTACAAAGCTAAAACCTAAAAAGCCATAGCTTGCCGTGATGACACTTACATGCACGCTAAGCCAAAATGACTTTAAAACTGGGACTAGGTTTGTTATTTGTGGATTTATAAAATTTAGATGAGCGACCAGCAAGCTCACACTTGCAAAAAGTGAAGCAGCTCCAAGAGCAAAGCTTTGATGTTTAAAAAATAAAACTCCAGCTAATACGCTTGCGAGCGAGATATACACTAAGCTCTCATAGGCATCACTCCAAGGTGCATGTCCTGAAATATAAGCACGAAGAGCTAAATTTAACAAATGCACCGCAAAGCCAAAATAAAACGCAAGGCTTAATGCACTCTCAAATCTAAATTTCTTTCCAGAAAATAGCCTATAAAAGCCAAGAGCGAGCGAAACTAGCCCAAGGATCATGTAAAAATATATAAGAAATTTAAAAATTTCCATTTGATTGTAAAGCGCTTCAAGCTCCACCTTTGCCTCACTTGGTGCAAGAGAGCCTAGAGTGCTTCTTTGATAGCTTGAAATTTTTTCCAAACTCCTATCAGCTCCAGCACACTCGCCACTTTTTACGCAAAGGCTTAAATTTTCTATATAAGCGCCTAAAACGCTTTTAAGCTCGCTTGAAATCTCACTTGAGCAAAAGGCTTCATTTACGCCTAGCCATATTAATTTATCACCATTTTTAGCTGGGATAAATTTTAAAATTTCCCCCTTTAGTGCAAGATATAAGACATTTAATCTCTCATCAAATTTGATCACGTCATTATCAAATTTATCTCTTTTTGAGGCGGATTTTTCATTTGCAGCTTCTACAAATTTAGCCAGCTTATACTCGCCATTTTCGTTAAAGACATCGTTAAAACTAGCAAATTTTTCATTAACTCCCAAAAGCTCGCCCACACGCTCACTTGTGATCTTTACTATCCTTTTATCCATCCACTCTTTTGGCGAGATGGCAAAAGAGAGCATTAGCTCCTCGCTACTAAGCCCAAATAGCGTAGTTTTGGTTGAAATTTTACTTATCACAGCTCTTGAGTAAGAGCCAGCTGGAGCGATTCTACTATCAGCCTGAGTCAAAATTTTGGCAAATTTGCTTGCATGAGCGTCTAAATTTTTATTATTTTCATTGGCAAAATTTGGAGTAGCATTTAAAAGCAAGATAGCCAAAAATGCGATTTGCGAACCTTTTATGAAATTTAGTAGCCTAAAAAAACGGCTCTTTTTACTAAATAAATTTGCCACAAAGCCAAGGCAAAGCAAAAAATATCCTATGTAAGTTGGGATTTTGCCAGGATCACGGCTGATCTCAAAAGCGCTTCCAAGCTCATCAGGATCGTATGAAGACTGAAAAATTTTATAGCCATCAATCGTTAGTGGATTATTTAGCGAGATGTCGTACTTGCCGCCAGCGATACTTACTTTACTTGTATAAGATGATGGAGTATTTAGCCCTGCATATCGCTCTAAAATAAACTCGTCAAGCTTTAATGAAAATGGTAATTTTAAAGCCTTTGAGCTAAAGTAAAATTTCACCTCTTGCCCACCAAAACTTAGCACACTAGGCTCCAGCTCATATCCAGCTCCACCTTTTAGCTTAACGCTCTTTTTTTCGCCGTTAAAACTTATCTCTAAACTAAGCGTAGCAGGAGCGTTTTTCTCATCTTTTTTATATCCAAGCAAGTTAATTATAAATTCTTTGCCATCTATAAAATTTTTAAACTCAAAGTCGTTTTTACCAAATAAGCTTAATTTTAATGGATAACTAAAATTTTCTCCAAGCATTTCGACTCTAAGATAAGCCTTGACGCTTTGCATTACATTTGAGCTTTGCAGAGCTCTAAGATGCATAACGCCCTCTTCGCCAAAATACCTTGTAAGCGCAGCCCCGATGAAGATAACGATAAAAGCAAGATGTATCAAAAATGCGCCAAATTTTTTATACATCTTGGTTTTTACGATACTAATTGCTAAACAAATAGTGCAAGCAAACATAACACACTCGTACCAAAGCGCTTCGTAAACAAGCACTCTGGCCGTTTGTGTGTCATAAAAATTTTCTAAAAAAGTCGCAAGCCCTGCACCAAAAGCAAGAATAAATAATAATATCAAAGACAAGCGGTAGATATTTAAAATTCTCATCGCTCGCCTCTACTTTAAATGCTATAAGTTTGTCCTGCATAAAGTATGAACACCCTAAGCAGTAAAACACCGATAACAGCCGCTAATGAACTGATATAAAAGCTAAATTTTAGACTAGCTACTTTTTTGCCAAATGCAAAATTTAAAACAAAAGGCACAATAAAGCCAACCAGTACAACACCAAGCCAAAAGAAATTTGCCCAAACGCCACTATAAAAAGCAACAGCCGCATTTTGCTGATAACTTGAACCAAGTAAAAGCGATACAAAAAGCATTAAAATGAGTAAAATTTCAGCTCCCAAAACGCTAAATTCTATGCTATGAAGCGAGTGAAGGTCGCTTGAATGCGGATCTTCTTTAAATAAAGCTGCTGCAACCAAACTACTTCCACTTATGCCAGCACTTAGTCCTGAAGCTATAAATAAAGCTGGAAGCACAGCTGTGTTTAAGAGTGGAAATCTAATCAAAACTGAGATCAAAAATCCAGTATAAGCACAAATTATTACAGCAAAAATAAGACAAATACGACTTAAAAATGGATAAAGCGGTATTAAAATTTTCATTATTAGTGCAAAAAGAGCGCTAAATGATTTTAAACTTTTGGCTAAGAAATTTGAAATCTCATCATTAAATGCATAAAGGCACATCAAAAAGCTAAGCGGTATAAATACACAAAGTCCAGCAACACCGATAGACATAACTGATGTGAAATTATAATTAATCAAAATTTTCCAAAATAAAAGTGGCTTTTCAAGATCAGCTATCAAGCAAACCATACCGAGCATGATGCTAACAAAGGCTAAAAGCGAAGCAGCCTTGAAAAATGGACTAAAGCTCTCTTGCTTTTTATAGTGTTTTAAAAGTATAGCAGCGATTAGCGCTCCACCACTCATACCAGCTAGCAAAAGATAAACAGCGATCGGCCAGCCCCACTCTACTCCATGCGAAAATGTTGCAGTAAAATTTAATGCACCATCCATCTTACACCCCCATTTTTACTTTAGGAATATATCTAAGGCTTGGTTTTGTACCAAGCTCTGCTCTTAGCCTTATGCTATCTTTTACGGCTAGTAGCTTACTGATGTGCGAATTTTCATCGTTAAGATCACCAAAGACGATCGCCTCGTATCTACAAGCTTCTACGCAAGCTGGCTCTTTTTCGTCCTTTAAATTTGTATCTACGCAAAAGTTACAGCTTTGAGCTGAATGAGTAACCTTATCGATATATCTCACGTCGTAAGGACAGGCTACGATGCAATATTTACAGGCGATACAGTCATCTATGTTTGTAGTTTGTATGCCAGTTTTTTCGTCTTTATGACAAGCCTTGGTCGGACAAACAGCTACACAAGGCGCATCGACGCACTGTTGACAAGATACTCTTACAAATCTTTTATCGAGTAAATTTTTAGGATTAGTCTTATCTTCTATAAAAAGTCTCATCTGTCCTTTTGGGACTAAATTTACCTTTCTGCAAGCTATCTCGCAGTCCGTACAGCCAACACATTTATTTTGGTCAAATATCATACCAAAGTGTGGTTTTTTTACACTTTCTTCACTCTTAAAAGCAAAACCACTACTTGCCGCACCAGCACCAGCAGCCACAACTACCATGCTTTTTAAAAAGGCTCTTCTATTTTTTTGATTTTGCATTTTTAACTCCATTTTTTATCTTAATGAGGCTTTTTGATGCCCTCATTTAGTTCTTTTTCGTGAATTTTCTTTGCAGCCTCGGCTAACTCACCTGGCTTTAAGACCTTAACAAGCTCTATCTCAAAAACGATAGTCTCGCCTCCAGGTATGCCCTCCATGCCGCTATCGCCGTACGCAAGTTCTGGCGGGATAACAAATTTAAACTTATCGCCCTCTTTCATGAGCATTAAGCCCTCTTCAAGACCTGGGATCAAATTTAGCATAGAAAGATGAGCTGGAGCCTCTTTTGTCTCATCAAAGACCTTGCCATCGATAAAGCTAGCTTTGTAGTTTGCTATGATGATACTCTCTTGTTTTGGAGTCGCTCCCTTTTTGCTTGATTTTAAAATTTCATATTGCAATTTTGATTTTGTCGTTTTTACATTTTTATTTTTTGCATTTTTATCCATAAAAGCTTTGCCCTGCTTTAAATTCTCTTTAAGTATGGCGGCTTCTTTTTCTTTTACTATCTTGTCTAAATTTTCAGCTCTTTTGTTTAGTAGCTTTGCTATCTCATCATCGCTTAGTTTTAGCTCTCCTTTTAGTGCATCACTAAAACCTTTGATAACGGCCTCAGCATCGTAGCTAATGCCTATTTGTTTTTGTTCAAGTAACCCTTTTAAAACATATCCACCACTTGTTGCTCCCATAGCATAAGACTCATTTGAATCTACATTTGCAAGCAAACCAGAAGCACTTAAGCTAAGAAGTAGTGTAAATTTTAAAACCTTATTTTTCATATCAAACCCTTAAGATTAAAGGGGCTAAAACTAGCCCCTAAATGCTATAAATTTTTATTCAAAATTCTTTGAGCTTCTTTTATATACTCTTTTGATGCATCGAGTTTTTGTTTAGTAAATTTAAATCCGTGCATACCCCACGAACCATCTTTTTCAACCATATCGATGATCTCTTGAGCATTTTGGATAAGCTCATAAACTCTTACTTTATCACTTGCATCAAGTTTTTTAGTCTCAAGTAGTGAGTAAAGTCCTTCAATACCAATCTTAACTTCAGAGAATTCATTCTTAACTGGAGTTTGCCATCCCATAACTTCATCATAAACTTGTTTTTGGTTTTTAAAATGAAGTGTTGGTTTTAGCTCAGATAATACTGGGCTGTGGCAGCCTTTGGTATCTTTCATATCTTTATCAGCCCAAGACGTTCTAGCGCAAGCCCACATCAAGTCAACGTAGTTATGGCCATTTTTATCTCTCTCAAAGTGCCAATCTTTAGCATCTCTTGGACCTTTAGCAGCATCGCCTGGTACTAGAGATTTCTCTTTTGGATCAACCATGATCTTCCAGATGTGAGATCTTCTTTGAGTATCAAAGCCAGCGTTGTCTTGGAACTGAACAGCGTAGAAATTCTCACAACTCATCATAAATGGCATGTGGCAAGATGCACAAGTGTTGTCTTTGTGAGTATCTGCTTTAGATGCGATATATGCTTGAGTCTCGTGGCAATCTTTACACTCTTTTCTAATTTTTGGTTTAGTATAGAATGAGCTTAGATAGCCTTGCTCTGAGTTATAGTTCATACCAGTTACACTCTTATCGCCTACAACTGGACCTGTGTTATCGTGTGGATCGTGGCAAGTAACACATCTCATACCTTTATCATAGTGAGCTGTAAAGTATGATTGAGAACCTTCAGAACCACATCCTGGTCCCATTGATTTAAATTTAGAGCTTAAAGAAAGATCAAGCTTACCGTTATTAAGAGGATTAGCACGAGCTAGATCTGGGCTAAAGTTAAACCTTTGGTGGCAGCGTTCGCAGTTTGATGTTCTAAAATTTGTAGCTCCATCAAGGTGACCGCCAGCTCCGTGGCACTCCTCACAGCTTACGCCTTTTGAGATAGTGTGTTTTTGAAGCTCTTTAGCATTACCAAGTGCTGCGTAAAATTCTGCTTTTGATTTAAAGTCGAATTTAACTGGGTGACAAACTTCACAATATGATGAGTTTGCTTGGAAAAACATCGACTTTTTATGTTTTGCGGCATATGAAGCTAGACCTCTAACATATCCGCCATTATCGCCGTACTCTTCAAGAGTGCCAGGAAATTCTGGAACAAGCTCTTTTATCTTTTTAACAGTAGCGTCGTCTAAATTTAACGCCCATGTTCTTTGCCATTGGTTACCACCAGCTACGATCTGACCTGTACCATCTCTTAGCAAACCGCCCTCAACGTAGTAAGTACCACGAAGTAGCCACGCATCAACGTAGCCCATTTTTGTTCTTAAGTGACCAACGGTTGCGTAGATAACATCTGGAGTGATACCTTTTGGAAGGATAGAAGCTGTATCTTTGTCAAATACTGGCTCAGTTAGGTTGTTATTAACCTCTGGGTGCTCGCCAGGGAAACGCATAGTAGTTGCGTGGCGAGATCTGCTCCACACTTCATACTGAGCTGGGTGACACTCACCGCACTTTTCTGGTCCTACAAATTTGTTAGGAAACTGAAGTGATGAAGTGGCTGGAATTCTATACATCATAGAGCTATAGCCCTTACCGCCATCTCTTTTACTAAGCTTTGACATATCAAAGCCATGTCCCTCGGCAAGCCACTCTAAGCCACGGTCATGAACGACCATTTTACCGACGGTTTTACCACCATACTTTGTAAAAATAGGGTGGTTTTTAAATAACCAGTTATACATCTCTTGCTCTTCTACAACGTAGTCTTGCAAGGAGATAACACCTCTACTTTGCAGTGTGCCTTTAGGATTTGCGATAACATCACGTGCTTTATCGGACATCTGCATATTATGCTCTTCGCAACAGGCTTGTGAAGCGAAGATGCTAACACCCATGAGCAAACCAGCTAAGGCTTTTTGTAGATTTCTCATGTGCCCTCCTTTAAATTTTTTATCCTAAAATCAAAATGATTTCATACTGATAATACTAACACCAAAAAAGGGTAGAAAAGGGGGAATTTTAATAAATTATAAATTTTCGAAACTAATTGTAAATGCAACACTATTTTCATCAACATTTCTAGCAAAGATTAGGGCGTTATTTTTACTAGCGATTAGCCGGCTCATATATAGGCCAAGCCCACTGCCAGACTCTTTTGTGCTAAAGTGTGGCTCAAAGATAACTTTTAAAAACGAAGCTTTTATCGCTCCTGCATTATTTTGCACGCATAAATTTTTACGATTATCTTTTATAAAAGTATAAATTTTTATTACTCTTGACTTTACATAGCTTTGTTTAAATGCATCTTTTGCGTTATTTATAATATTTATTAAAATTTGGATTATTTCATTAAAATTTGCAAAAATCGTAAAATTTTCTCTTATATCGATCTCTATTTCAATTTGATATTTCTTAAGTGAGGCGTTTAGAATTTTTATAGTCTGATTTACCACTTCC
This sequence comes from Campylobacter concisus, assembly GCF_003048555.1. Taxonomy (GTDB): domain Bacteria; phylum Campylobacterota; class Campylobacteria; order Campylobacterales; family Campylobacteraceae; genus Campylobacter_A; species Campylobacter_A concisus_AO. The sequence goes on from NZ_PIRR01000024.1 coordinate 25,402, forward strand.
TCTACGCTAAACTCCCTTTTTAAAGTATTTGGCTTAAAAAAGTTTTTAAAATCATCAACCGTTTCAGACATGAAATTTATCTGCTTGCTAGTCTCTTCTATAAACTCATAAATTTTTGCTTCATCAAGCTTTTTTCGCTCCTGATAGAGTTCTAAATTTATTAAAGCTGAGCTGATTTGAGCTAAAGGTTGCTTCCATTGATGTGAGATATTGCCTATCATCTCGCCCATTGAGGCTAGGCGGCTTTGATGTATCATTAGCTGCTCAGTCTGTCTTTTACTCTCTTCGCCACGCCTATGCATCTTATAAACAAGTAGCAAAAATATCCCAAATACAAAGGCTATCGCGCTCATTATGATGACAACCTCTTTTAAATGGTAAGAGAAAATGGCACGTAGTGGGATTTTAAAAGATAGCATTGCCATCATCTCACTTGCTTCAGAAATTTTTCCATTTGAAATTTCATAACGATCCAACATCTGTTTCGGAGCACTTTCACTATTGTGACAGGCTAGGCAAGATGTATTTTGACTTTTTATAGGAAGCCCTACAAAAAATTGTGAGCCATTTTCATCTTTTATAATCTTTGAAAACTCACTAAATTTATTCTCTTTAAAGCCTCTTAACACCTGCGCTTCAAATTCATTTGGTTCATGAGCTTTATTTAAAGGTGCCATGGCGACTAGTTTGTAGTCAAAGTCAAGATTGTATTTTTTCTTTTGGATATTATAAATTTCACGGCTTATATACGAAGATGAGAGCAATCTCTCGTCAAAAAAATCATCTTTTATAATGCCATCACGCTTTAGCTGCTCTATTAGCGGACGCTGAACGCCTGCAATGTACTCTCTTACAGAATTTATACTCTCAAGCACATAATACGCCTCTTTTTTGGCATCTTTCATTGCAAGATTATTATAAAAATTTAAAACAAGTGCGGATATTAAGAGATAAACAAAGATAAAAACACTAACGATTAGCTGAAATTTATATTTCACAAAGATAACCTACACCATATAAATTTTTAATCACATCTTTGCCAAGCTTCCTTCTAAGCTCTTTTACGATCGTCTTTATCGCCTCTTTGCTTGGCTGCTCATACTCCCAAATATAATCAAAAATTTGTTCATAAGTTATAGTTTGATTTTTGTTGTTTAAAAAATACTCCAAAAGCCTGCTTTCGCTCTTACTTAGATGAGAAATTTTACCATTTATATAAAGTACTTTTTTGCCAAAATCGTATTCTAATTCATCATTTAGCCTAAGAGTCGGCTTGCGTCCAACAAGCTCTAAAGCAACGTCTTCTAGGGCTTTTATAAATGATTTTTTATCATATGGCTTTGCAAGATACCTTGTGATCTTTAGCTCAACTGCTCTCCACAAATACTCTTGCTCGACGTGGCTTGATAAGATCACGATAGGAATTTTTTGATTTATGGTTCTTACTTTTTTAGCGATCTCTAGGCCATCGATATTTGGCACACTTATATCAAGTACCAAAACATCATAAGCATCGCTCATCGCTAGCTCAAGTGCATCATAGCCATCTGTTACGCCATTTACCTCGGCAAAAAATAGTTCCAAAGACGCACAAATATTTTTTAAAATCGCCTCTTCATCTTCAAGGCAAAGGACCTTTTTATTTGATAAAACGTCTAAAATATCATATTCTTGCATAGCTTCATCTCGCTTTTTGAGCAGATATTATCACTTGGTAGCTTAAAAAATAAGATTATCTAAAAAATAATTCATACCAATATAA
>NZ_PIRR01000025.1:0-26707 GCF_003048555.1 Campylobacter concisus
GTTTGGGGGCGGAAGGGGCGACGCTTCGTAAGTAGAAACCCCTTCTGCCACCAAAAGCCAAATTTTCACTATCACAGCTCAAACAATAAATTTAATCACCTCAAACACGGTGGATGACACCCACTTCTTCTTAAGCTAAAGTAAAATTTATAAAAAACCCTGCTAAAAAGATCCTTGCCAAATTTCAAACACTGCTTAGCTTTGCTATTAAAAATGCAGTTACAATGCAACGGACCTGCTAGCAAAAAAGGATTTATTTCAATATAAAAAAATGTGAAATTGTTTAAAAATTTGCGTGTTTTTTGAAAATCGCTGATATGTTTTTTGCCGAGATTAATGAGCTTTATGCATGGGACAAGGCATCAGCGTTTTTCCTTTGTAGTGAATTTTTGCCGCATTATAAACGCTCTTTGCCAAATTTTTGTTTAAAGTTTGGGCGCTACTAAATTTCACGCCCGGATTTTTTAGTCTTTTTTACCTTTATTTAAAGATTTTAGCTTAGCATCCATATCAGCTGTAAGCATCGTAAAGACCTTATTTGTAAGCTCCTGAGTTAGATCCTTAGCCTCTTGCATAGTCTTTTTACTAAATTCATTTAAGAGTTTGTCCGCTTTTTTCTTATCTTTTTTATAAAGCTTCATGTACTCATCTTCAAATTTAGCCTGTTTTACCGCCAACTCTTTTTCAAATTTAGCGTAAGCCTCTTTAACCACTGGCGAATACTTCTCATAGTCAGTCATCACAAGGGTTTGAAGCTTTCTATAAACCCAGTATATCGAAGTATCATCAGCATCATATGAGCCATCTGAGTAGCCTTTTATAAAGCCATCAAGCCCTTCGTAATACGGCAAATAAACGCTAAGATCAGCCATACCAAGAGCGACGTAAGTTACGCGACCGATCTCTTTTGGTAGCCAAGGGCGCACCTGCATGACGTGAGACTCGTATGTTCTAAAGACGCTTATAGCGCGGTAGATATTTTTTTTATCTTCATCTTTGCTAGCGTAGTTATCAAACGCAGTGCCGTTGTAGTGGGCTCTCATCGCAGCTTTTAGGTCTTCAACACTTAGTTTTTTCTCTGGTTTTAAAAATACTGGAAATTTCTGACCATCGGCGAAGTCTTGTTTTAGACTTGGGTTAAACATGCTTTGAACCCAGCAAACGCGTGGGTAGTTGTAGGTCACATCCCTCTCATCGTCCCTTGTATAGGCCTTTGTGAAGTTAAATTCTCCATCTTTTGCAGGGTCATAAGTCTTGTTATCGATCGCAAATTTAATGACATCTTTTGCTCCCATGAAATTTGGATCATTCTCTTTATAGTTTTGAAGTCTGCCTTGGTTTGCAGTAACGAAATACTCATCTGGAGCGATCTTTGTAGCGATCCATTTGTGGCCTGTACCAGTCTCAAAATACCAAAGCTCGTTTGCGTCGATAAATACTACGCCAAAGCCTTCTCCAGCGCCCTTAGTCTCAACTATCTCGCCAAGGAGCTTAACACCCTCTTTTGCACTCTTCATACGTGGCAAAAGCACGTCTGGGATGTCATCCTCGGTGATGCCGCTCTCTTCGTTATATGGGTCGATCTTTAAAAGCTCGTCTTTTGCGTAAATAGTCTCAGTGCCGCTTAGGCCAACGCCAGCTTCATTGTAGCCGACCGCTCCGTGAAGTTTTGTATGAGAGTTTGCAATGGTTGTGTATCTCATGCTATCTTTTGGAAGCGGATATGTAAAGTCATTTGCGCCGTCATGGGCTTTTGAGCTATGCATACCAGTTTGATTTTTTGTGGCCGGATGGATCAAAAAGACTTGTGCCTTTACAGCCTTACTATCTGCACTCCTGGCAACCAGCATGGAGCCGTCGTTTGAAGCTTTATCTCCTACTAAAATGGTAGTGCATGCCAAGCTACTTGTGCCTAAAATCGCACTCATAGCAACAATTGATGCAAGAATTTTGCCTTTCATTCTTTACTCCTTTAGTGAAATAAAATTTCTTTATGTGATTATATGTAAATTTTAATAATTTAATTATAAATTTTAAAACTCTTTTAAGTTTAATGTAAATTTATTGCAAATTTTGTCTAAGTGAAATTTAAATTTTCTAAAGGTATTTTCGCTATAATCCAAAACTTACGCGATTGCGTATAAAATTTCAAAAAGGATTAGCATGCCAAAGATGAAAACCGTTCGCGGTGCTGCTAAGCGCTTTAAAGTAGGTAAAAATAAGATAAAAAGAGGCTCTGCTTTTAGAAGCCATATCTTAACAAAAAAACCTAGTAAGCGTATGAGAGACCTTCGTGGCCCACACTACGTGGATAGCACAAATGTCTCAGCCGTTCGCAAAATGCTCGGCGTATAAGCAGCGTAGATTTAAGTTTTTGACAAAAAGTCATTCAAACTCCCCCAAATTTAGGGGCAAGACTCACTTCGTGAGCGCCAATTTGTAAAAGGATAAATATGGCAAGAGTAAAAACAGGCGTAGTTAGAAGAAGACGCCACAAGAAAGTTTTAAAGCTAGCACGTGGCTTTTTTAGTGCTAGACACAAACACTTTAGAAAAGCTAAAGAGCAACTAGAGAGAAGTTTAGTTTATGCGTATCGCGACAGACGCCAGAAAAAACGTGATTTCAGACGTTTATGGATAGTTCGTATCAATGCAGCTTGCAGACTAAACGACATTAGCTATTCAAGATTTATCAATGGCTTAAACAAAGCTAACATAGAACTTGATAGAAAAATTTTAGCTGATCTAGCTATGAATGACGCGAAGGCATTTGCGGCACTTGCAAAACAAGCAAAAGATGCTTTGAAATAACACCTTTCTCCGCTTCGGCGGAGATCTTCTTTTTTTAAATTTCTATTCAAATTTTTATTAAAATTTATTTTTCGAGATTTTAACTTAGTTATTTTGTATTCAAATTTTAAATTAATACCACTATAAAATTTTACTTCATCAGCTAAGCGCAAATTTAGTAATATAAATTTGAAAAATTTGCTTACCATTACTGGCCAACCTAGTCAAGAGCAAGTATAAAACTCACCCTAAAAGCTAAATTTCAATACTCGTATCAAAACAGTGTTTCACCGCTCCGCTAAATAAAATTTTGCCGTTTTCTAGTCTAAGACCAAGCTCCTCGCCGCTTTTTGGATAGACTTTTAGGCATTGCGCTGCGTTTAAATTTAAAGTAGCACCGTAAAAGCAAGCCGCCATGCCAGTGCCACAAGCTAGCGTCTCGTCCTCCACGCCCCTTTCATAGGTTCTCACCTTTAAAATTCCATCCTCAAATTTGGCTAAATTTACATTTGCATTGTATTTTTGACGAAGTGCCCTGCACTCTTTGACGTCAAATTCATCTAAATTTTGCGTGAAATTTACAAGATGTGGCACGCCTGTATCGTAAAAATACCAAGTTTTGCCGCCTTCATTTAGTGGCTCGCTTAAAATTTTTGGACTTGTTAGCACAACCTCGACATACTCGTTTTTCACACTTGCCACAACCTCGCCGCTACCAGTTAGCAAGACAAATTCGTTTGAACTAACAAGACCATTTAGATAGGCATATCTAGCAGCCGCACGCGAGCCGTTGCCACACATCGCAGCATAGCTTCCGTCGCTGTTGTAAAACTCCCATTTCACGCCCTTTTCGTAAGGCAAAAGCACGATCAGTCCATCAGCTCCCACGCCATTTGTTCGGCTACAAATTTGCCTTGCTAGCTCGCTTCTATCTTTGCTCAAAAATGTATGAAATATGACAAAATCATTGCCGCTAGCGTTGTACTTTGAAACTTGCATTATTTTTCCTTTAAAATTGCTCTATTTTTTGCCAAATTTATATAAACTCAGCCACAAATTTGTCTTAGAAATTTCTCTAGTTCTTTCTCTAAATTTTTTTTATCGCCACTATTATCTATTATAAAATTTGCTTTTTTTCGCTTTTGCTCAATATCCATCTGAAGCTCCACTCTTACTTTTGCTTCTTCTAATTTTAGACCGTTTCGGTTCATTAAGCGGCTTAGCAAAAGCTCTTTTGGCGCATAAATCACTGCTACATTTTTAAACTCAGCGTAGCGATCCTCTTTTTCAAAAAATAAAGGGATATCAACAAAATAAACCTGCCCCAAGCACTCAAGTTTCGTAGCGCGAGATAAAATTTCTTCCTTTATCTTTGGATGCAAAATTTGCTCTAAAATTTTTAATTTTTTTAGATCATTAAAAACAATGGCACCAAGTTTTTGCCGATCGATCTTGCCAGCTTCGTCTAAAATTTGCTCTTTAAAAACTTCCACTATCTCACATTTACAAATTTCAAGCTGCTCGTGAGTGATCACATCCGCATCAATCACACTAAAACCTCGCTCTTTTAGCAAATTTATAGCCGTGCTTTTGCCACTAGCGATCGAGCCTGTGATGACATAAGCGTTTGGAAATTTCTGCAAACTCGCTCCATTTTTGAAAATTGATGACAATTTTAGCAACTTTTGGCTAAAGTTTTAAAAAATTACAAAAAAGGGCAAAGATGATAAGCTATAAAGATGCTGGAGTGGATATAGATGCTGGAAATAGCTTTGTTGAGGCGATAAAGCCTTTCGTAAAATCTACACAAACACCAAATGTTATAGGTGGTATTGGGTCATTTTCAGGAGCGGTCAGACTGCCAAGCGGATATAAAAATCCTGCCATTTTAGGTGCAACTGATGGCGTTGGCACGAAGCTTCGCCTAGCTATCGATGCTAAGAAATTTGACGGCGTGGGCGAGGATCTAGTTGCAATGTGCGTAAATGATCTCATCTGCAACTTCGCTACACCGCTCTTTTTCCTCGACTACTACGCAACAGCAAAGCTCGAGATAGAGAGCGCCAAAGAGGTAGTAAAAAGTATCGCAAATGGCTGCAAAAAGGCTCAATGCGCGCTGATAGGCGGTGAGACAGCGGAGATGCCTTCGATGTATGAAAAAGGCGACTTTGACCTTGCTGGATTTGCCGTTGGTATCGCTGAGGCTGATGAGATCGATAGAAGCAAATTTGTAAAAGCTGGTGACGTTTTAGTTGCACTTCCAAGCAGTGGCCTGCACTCAAATGGCTTCTCTCTTGCAAGAAAAGTAGTTAGCGAGCTTGGACTAAAATTTGATGAAAAAGTGGGTGAGCGCAAACTCATCGACGTACTTCTTGAGCCAACTAGAATTTATGTGAGCGACTTTTTAAGTTTAAAAGATAAGATTATGGCAATGGCTCACATCACCGGTGGTGGCATAGTTGAAAACTTGCCTCGCGTTTTCCCTGCTGGACTTGGTGCAAAAGTACAAAAAAGCGTTATAAAAACGCCTGAAATTTTTAAAATCCTCGCCCAAAAAGTAGAAGATAGCGAGATGATGAGAACCTTTAACATGGGTGTTGGCATGATATTAGTTGTGCCTAAAGAAAATGTCAATGCTGTCCTAGCTAGCAGCGATGGCTACGTGATAGGCGAAGTAGTAAATGGCAAAGGTGTAGAGCTAGTTTAATGCAAGAAAATAGTAAAAAATGCTTGCTAAGTACCGAAAATAAGAGCTTTTTTGATCTTAGTATTTATGAATATATAGGCTGTTTTGGTGTGCTAGAAAGCGATATCAAAAAACTTGATTTCTATAATCACTGGTGCAAAGTCTCACGTGCCTCTACTATGCTCTGCGTCACGCATGATAATGGCGAGAGTGACAACCTAGTCTATCTATATGACTGGGAGAAATTTAGCCGTATCTACATAAATACAGGAAATTGAGTTGGCAAAGCAAAAGGCAAAAATCGCACCTATTTGGGCTAGAGCAAAGGCCTTTGTTATCGATCTTTTTATCATCGGTATGCCTATATTTTATGCGACAACATATCTTGTGCTTGATGGCAAAGAGGCATTTTTGCATAACCAAATTGCCATTTTTGGTGCAAATAGCCTGATCTCGCTTATAATATGCCTTTTTTTTAGCATAAAAGCACAAACTCCAGGCTACAAAGCACAAGAAATTTATCTAATAAACCTAAAAACTGGCAGAAAACTAAGCTTTTTTCACACCATCTTGCGCCAAATTTGCTTTGCCTTTGCTGGCTTTAGCATACTTGGACTTTGCCTTTGTTTTTTTAGAAAAGACAAACTAAATCTGCACGACATCATCACTCACTCAGCTGCCGTGAAAAGATCAGAGGGATAAATTTTACTTCGCTCCATGCCAAAGTAGGCGATTTTTACCAAGTTTTGTATCTATGCTCTCTTTTATGATAGAGCAAATATACTCTTTTGAAAGTTGTATAGACTCCTCTAAGCTCTTGCCCTTTGCTAAAAAGCAAGCAAGTGCAGTTGAGAAGCTACAACCAGTCCCACTCATTACAAGCGGATTAACAAGTGGGGTCTTAAAATTTCTTAGTGAGCCATCTTTTTTATAAAGTGTGTCTATACTGCTATCTTCGCTGATATGTTTTTTTACGATGACGTCACAAGGCAAATCTTTATAATCATCGCCAAAAAGCACATTTGCCTCATCTAAATTTGGAGTAGTTACTGTAGCTAAGCTCATTAGCTCTTTTAGCTTTGTCACCGCACTATCTTTTATAAGCTTGTGTCCGCTTTTTGAGACACAAACTGGATCAAGCACTACTTTGGTATTTTGAGTTAGTAAAAACTCACGCACCACTTCCATAATCTCTTCACTAAATAACATGCCTATCTTAATCGCATCAAAGCTAAATTCTTCCGCAAGTGTATTTAGCTGATCTTTGACAAAACTAGGCTCTAAGCAAACCACGCTCTTTACAGCATCCGTAGTCTCAGCGACCAAAGAAGTTACCGCTGTTGCACTATAACAATTAAGCCTAGCACATGTTTTTATATCTGCTTGAAGCCCAGCTGTGCCACTATTACAAGAGCCTGCGATGATTAGAATTTTTTTCATCGTTTTCCTTTGAAATTTTTGGCTTATTATAGAGGATATTAGATAAATTTGAGTTTTTTAAAACAGAAGAAATTTGAGCAAAAAGCTCAAATTTATGAAAGTTTATTTAAGTCGTTATCGATATCTATATATATCGTAGTTGCGTTAAGATTTGTATGCTCAAAGCTAGGATCTATTTGCTTATCGCTCTCTTTATGTTCATTCATTTTAGCTAAAAGATCATCTTCTCTTAATCCATGCTCATTTATTAAATTTGGATCTATTTCATTAAAACTAATATTTACGCTAGCCTCATCATTTGGCTCTTCTTGCTCTAAATTGGTTGCGCTAAGGATATCATCTACTTTTTCATTTATATGATCTAAAATCGATACATAATCATTGCCAAGAAGCGCTTTAAACAATGCGTCAGTATCTATGCTAGACTCACCAACATCATCGCTTACTACGCTACTATCTAGCCAAAGAGTATCATATCCGTTTATTGATATATCTTGTCCATCATTTGCAGTGATTGTAATGCTTGAACTTTCGCTCTCGCCCTTTATAGCCTCTCCGATATATACTTTATCATTTACGTCTAAAACTCTTACATGATCATTTTGGTCTATCGCTATAACATCAGATGAAACGCTTTTAACTATACCAGCTACTGCTGCCATCTTTATTCCTTATTTTTATTTGTCGGTATTTTAGTATATTTAATTACTTTTGTATATTGTACTATGGTACAAGGTGGCGATAATTCTAAATCATTCAGATTTTGTGATTAAAATATATCCACTCTCGCTGATGTTTTTAAATTTCACGCCAAGCTCGCGTTTTAGGCGAAGTATCACATTTTGGATGGCCGCCTTGCTAACATCGCTCTCATAGACAAATTCTTCTATCATCTCATAAGTAACTAGCTTATTTAGATTATAAGCAAAGAGCCAAAATATCTTATTTTGCAAGAAGCTAAGATAAATTTCAATGCCGTTTTTATAAATTTTCTCTCTTTTTAAATTTATACTCACCTCATCGCTTAAATAAACCAGCTTTTCATCTCGTTCAAAACTTAAACTAATAAGCATTGCTCTAAGATCCTTCATATCAATAGGCTTTTTTAAAAAGAGCATCGCCCCTTCCTCCATGCTTTTTATCAAATTTTCATCGCTATCATAAGAGGTAAAGACGATAAATTTTTGGTGCGGCTTTGTACGCTTCATCTCATTCATCATCTCAAAGCCATTAAGCACTGGCATGTGAATATCACTCATCACAATATCAAAGCCTTGCTTTTTAAATTTCTCCACGCCATCTTGTCCGTTGCAAGCACCAATTACCTGCTCGCAATAAGGCTTAAGCCCGCTAATAATAAGCTCTCTTGCCATATCGTCATCTTCGACTACCAAGACGGACGTCTTTTTTAAAATTTCTAAGACTTCTTGCATTTTAGTCCTTTAAATTTATATCAAAACTTAGCTCAAATACCGTTGGCTTTGCGTTATTTACGAGCCTTACATCACCATTTAGCTTTTCTTGTGCTAGCTTTTTAGCAAAATAAAGTCCTATGCCATTTCCTTGCTTTTTGGTGGTATTTAGCCAAGTAAAAATTTTCTCGCTCATTTGCTCGCTTACACCATTTCCATTGTCATAAACTCCGATGTAGCATTTATCTTCAAAGCTTCTAAATTTTATCTCGATGATACGTTTTAGTGGCTCATCTTTGTAGCTTTCGACAAGTGAGTCTTTTGCGTTGTGTATTAGGATTAGTAAAATTTGTTGGATTATATTTTCTATCTGACGAACTTTTTGTTCATTAAAACCAATAAATTTTACACTAACATTCGTACGGCTTAGCTCTGTGTGCATAAGAGTTATTAGATTTTTAACGCTTGTTTGTATCTCAAATTCGCTCACATTTTCAGCACTTTTGTAAAAATTTCTAAAAATTTCAATAGTACTTGAAAGAAGTTTGACCGAGCTTTGCCCTTTTTCAAGTAAATTTATTAGCTCCTCATCGCTTAATTTACCTTCTTTTTTTAGCATTATGCACGAGCTTAGCATTAGTTTTAGCGAATTTACAGGTTGAATGAATTGATGATTAATGCCACTTATTAGCTCGCCAGCCTCACTCATTTTGGCCCTATGAGTTAGCAATGTTTCATACTCATCTTGTATCTTTTTTATCTTGTTATACATAAAATTATGAAGAATATTTGCCAAAAATGTGAGCGCAACGAAGGCAAAGAGCAAGCTTAGAGCATTTTTTAAAGCTTCTTTTGTTAAAGCTGAAATTTCTTCTTCGTTATTTGTGCCAGCTCCTATAAACCAATTTATCGTTGGTATCTCAGCTACTTGGATTAAATTTTGTCCTATTTTTAAGCTTGTAATGTCTTCGTCTTTTAAAAACAACTCTTTAAATTTCTCCTCGATCTCTTTTTTTAAAGCAAGATCAGGTATCGATGTTAAAATTTCACCGCTATGAGTCACTAAAAATGAGTAAGAATTTGGTGCAAGGCTAAAATTTTTAATGCTGTTAAAGATATTTTCTATACGCACGACGCCACAAAGCGCTGCTTTAAATTTCGCTTGTTTTGTGACTGGAACGCATAAATTTAGAGTTGAGCCTTTTAAAATTTTATGTTTTTGCATGAAATTTACGCTTGGGGCATTTGTATTTTTTGTCTCGACATACCAGATAAGCCCTGCTCTTTCACTTTTTGGCATAACTTCTTCTAAAATTTTCTCTCCATCTACAAAAATTTCTCCATCATCCCTTAAAAGCTGCATTAGATCAAATTCTTTTGCGTTTTGTTTAAAGAGCTTTATAAAGCCGGCTATCTTTTCATCGTCATCTACGATGCCTGCATTTTGTATAAATTTTGACGCACGAATGAGTGAATTTATACGTTCATCAAGCCAAATTTGAAAGTTATTTACGATATTTTTGCTAACTGCTATGTTATTTTTATCAGATAGCTCTATGATTTTCTCTTTTGCATTGCTATAAATATTTAGCCCAAGAAGTATTACAAAAAGGCTAGCAAGCAAGATGATGGCGTAGATTTTAATATTTTGTGATTTTAAATTAATACCCATACGCGCAGTATATCCTAAGTTAGCCCAAATTTGGGCTAACTAAATTTCATTTTAAAAAGGATAAAAGCTTTGAAACGAGCATAAGTGCAAGCACTACAAAACAAACACCAAATCCAAGCAGCGTGCAATCAGCCATCGACATAAATTTAGATGATGGCACAAGATACCAGCCGTCCGCATAAAGATCAACTATGCTCTTTTGTAAATCACTTAGTACCACGCCATCAGGCACCATAGGGCTGTCATAGCCACAATCGCCTGTCGGCATAAACCAGTCAGGCGCCCACTTCTCAAGCGGCAAGCCAAATGGATAGTGTGGCTCAGTAGAGCAGCCCTGCACACCAAAAGGATCATCGCCATGCACCGCATCGTGGATTTTAGCTAGCTTTACACTATACATTATGCCCTGCACCGCTCCCCAAAAGGCAAAAACGTAGCCAACTAGAGCAAATAGTAAATTTTTTGGGTTTATCATAGCGATCACGCCACCAAGCGCCATACATAAAAATGCAAAACGTATATAGACGCACTGCTCGCAAGGAGGCATATAAGCGTAGTTTTGAAAGAGCGAGTGCGCGATAACGACAAGTGCAACGCTTACAAAGACTAGCACAGCCCAGGAGATGCGTGAGTCTTGAAATTTAGCCATTTTTTTAAAAAAGCCCATGTGACGCCTTATTTTTTAAGAAGCTCTTCGATGAGTGCTGCCATGCCATCAAGCGAGCTGATTGATTTTGTCATGATGAGGTATTTGCCATTTACGACAAATGCTGGCACACCTTGAATTTTAGCCACGTCATAGCTCTCATCCCACTTTTTAAGTAGCTCAGTCACTTTTGGATTAGCTAGCTCTTTTTCGTAGTCTGCTTTACTAACGCCAGCTGCATCAAGTCCAGTCTTTAAAAAGCCCTCAGCGTCTTTGCCATCACTCCAGCGCTCTTTTTTGTCGTGATAAGCCTTGTAGTAGGCAAATTTAGCCTTTTTAAATAGCGAATTTTCATCAAATAAGCCGACACCTTTTGCCTCATCCATAACGATAAGCACGGCAAAAACCTTACTCGCAACCTCGCCGTAATCGCCCTTTGTCTTTAGGTGAAATGGCTCGTATTTTAGTCCAGGGATTTTCTCAACTACCTTTGGAGTGACGCTCTTGTCGTACTTGTAGCAAAATGGGCAAGCGTAGCTAAAAATTTTAACTAGCGTATTTTGTCCCACACTTAGTGGCTTTTCAAGCTTGACGTAGTCCTCACCCTCGCTAAATGCACTAGCACTAATCGCTCCAGCCACTGCAACGGCAAAGATAGCCTTGCTAAATTTAGATAGAAAACTCATGATAATCTCCTTTAGATGATTTATTTTGAGTTATTCTACAACCAAGCTCAACCGCAAATTTAACGCTAGAATAAATTTTGGCTGAAATTTATAAGATATTACATTGATTAAAAATTTAATTTTTACTAGAACTTATCTCATTTATTGCTGATAATGCGTTTAAAGCACTTGGATAGCCTATAAATGGTATAAGTGTCGTAACAACGCTTATTAGCTTAGCTCTATCATTGCCGATACCAAAATTTGCAGCAATGTGCCCTAAAAGCTGTGGCTTTGCAAAGCCAAGAGTCGTGATATAGACAAATGTCAAAAGCTCCCTAAGCTCTAAACTAAGCCCATCTCTTGCATAAAAATCGCCAAAGCAGTTTTGCGATAAAAACTCCATTATATGTTTTTGATCATTTGGCATTGATGCGATAAATTTATCAACTGCTGGGAAAAGTTTTCTTTGTATCTCAAGGCCTCGCTCACCCCTACCTTCTCTTGATTTTTTAGGCATATTTTCAGGCTCTATATAGCGCTCATTAAAAATTTCATCAGCTAAAAATATATAATCTTCTACTTTGCCAAGCCCAGCATAAGGCACTGCTTGATATAAAATTTCTCTTATCTCTTTTGCTGATATGCCTACATTTAAAGCGGCCCTAACGAAGCTTTTAAATGAGCTTTTTGCGCCTTTACTCACGCAAAGAGAGGCGATGATAACCGAAAGCCTTGTTTTTTCATCAATATTTATCACTTCACTAATATCGCCTAAAAAATTTAAATAATCCTCTAAAAAGCTAGCATTGCTCTCTTCAAGCTCACTTTTTGAGTCAAACCAAATTTCATAAATTTTCTTTGCATTGTAAGTTAGTGTCATAAGTTTTACTCCATTGTTTGGGGCTGATTATAAGTGCTAAAGCGTAAATGCTAGCTTAATATCCAAAAAGACAAAAATTTTTAATATAAATTTAGATTTTAAGCCATTATAAAGTTTATCGTGATTTTTATGTTATAAGGTTTTATTACAATTACGAAGGACGCAATATTTTTTATTACTCCTTTTACCTATTTTAAGCCTTGGGCGTTCCAAGGCTTTTTCTAAATTTTATAAGCTTTATGAGTAGAGTTTATAAAATTTATCCAAAGGAGATGTTATGAAAAAGACTTTGAGTTGTGTTGCACTAGCTTCTGTGCTTTGCTCAAGCGCTTTTGCGATAGGCGGCCCAAGCGGGGCTAAACTAGACTATGCTATCACTGGGCAAATAGGCGAAGTAGTGGTAAATCCATACGACACTGCCCCACTTACAGCAGTCATCAAAAATGGCGGCTATACATTAAGTAATGCCAAAGTAACCATCGTGCCAAAACAAGGCGGTCAGGTGATAAGCTACAAAGTGGCCGATAAGCATCTTCGCACACATGGCGGCATACCTGTTTTTGGCATGTATCCTGACTATCAAAACACCGTTGAAGTCGAGTACGACAAGAGCTACAAAGGCAAGACTGAACACATAAAAGAGAGCTATAAAATTTACGCTCCAGCTATCTATCTAGAAAGCTCAGGTACGCCAAATCAAAAGGGCGCACTATTTGACAAGATCGAGGTTACTAAGCCTGCGAGTGCTAAATTTGCTAACCGCCTCTACTATGTAAATAACTTTGTAAATAAAACTGGCAAGGGCACAAAAGTCGTTTGGAACAACCCAGCTGGCGGTGCGATCGAGTGGAACTACAGCCCAAATAACTTCATCCTTGATACAAAAGGTGAGGTTAGATGGTATCTTGAGCCAAGCAAAATTTACGATCTAAAACAGCCATTTCACGCTGGCGTAATGATGGGCTTTAAGCAAAATGACGACGGCGCTATGACTTGGGGATACGGCCAAAGATACGCAAAATACGACATCATGGGTAGAGAAATTTTCAACCGCGAGCTACCAGCTAGCTACAACGACTTCTCTCACTCAATGGACGTAGCACAAAATGGACACTACTTCTTGCGCGTGGCAAATGCCGACTACAAAAGGGCTGATGGCAAAAACGTAAGAACAGTGCGTGATGTCATCGTTGAGCTTGACAGAGATGGCAACGTAGTTGATGACTTTAGACTATATGAAATTCTCGATCCTTACCGCGATATCGTGCTAAAAACGCTTGATCAAGGCGCAGTTTGCTTAAACATAGACGCTAAAAAAGCAGGCCACACAGCAAGCTCTGATGAGCTTCAGTCTATGGATACACACGATAAATGGGGCGACATAGTAGGAGCAGGTCCAGGACGCAACTGGGCACACGTAAATAGCGTGGATTACGACCCAAGCGACGATAGCATCATCATCTCAAGCCGCCACCAAGACGCAGTTATCAAGATCGGCCGTGACAAACAAGTGAAATGGATCATGGGCGCTCACAAGGGCTGGAGCGATAAATTTAAAGATAAGCTTCTTCAGCCAGTTGATAGCAAGGGCAATAAGATCGTCTGCGAAGATGAGTGCTCAAAATGCCCAGGATACGAGAGTGATAAAGGTGGCTTTGACTGGCAATGGACGCAGCACACAGCATTTAGGATAGATAGCAAGTCTAAAAAAGGCGAAATTTATCTAAGTGTCTTTGACAACGGCGACACGAGGGGCATGGAGCAACCAGCCATCGCTGGCATGAAGTATTCTCGCGCGGTCGTTTATAAGATCGATGAGAACAAAAAGACCGTTGAGCAGATCTGGGAGTACGGCAAAGAGCGCGGCAAAGAGTGGTATAGCTCGGTTACTAGCCTTACGCAGTATCAAGATGACCTTGATAGCGTGATGGTCTATTCAGCCGTTGCTGGCATGCAGTTTGACATCGCAAAAGGCCGCCCAGTAGGACTTCCTAGCCCGCACATCGATGAGTTTGAGTGGGGCGCAAAAGAGCCTAGTATCGAGATAAAAATGACAAATGCTATGGGCTATCAGGCGTTTCCATTTAGCTTGCAAAAAGCGTTTGAGAAATAATCTCTCTTTTCTCCCCTTTTTGCCAAGTGCAAGAAGGGGAGCACTTGCTATAAATTTAATCTATCAATAATAGATAAAAATTCACATTCGCTCATAAATTTTAAAGCTCTAAATTAGAAATTTATATTGTAAAGATATTGTTTATTAAGGCGATAATATATAGCATTAGCACTTATATATAAAAATATATATTTAATATAAAGAGAAAAATGAAAAAATTTTTCATGGCTTTAGTGGTGCTGTTTGCAAGCCTTTTGCTTAATGCAGCTGAGTTTAGAGATGTCAAGGACATCACTGGCGACGTCGTAAAGGTTCCCACAAAAGTAGAAAAAATCGCTACGCTTTGGTATGCGAACAATCAAATCATATTAATGCTTGGCGGCGCGGACAAGATAGTAGCGACCACCGATCTTATCAAAAACAACAAATGGTTTGCGCATATATATCCTAGAATTTCAAGCATTCCAAATGGCGTAAACGGCAAGAGCCTGCAAGTAGAAGAGCTGGTCAAACTAAGCCCTGATATCGTGATAGCCGCAGATAAAAAGAACAAAGAAGAGCTAACTAAAAATGGCTTTAACGTCCTTTATCCGTCATTTACAAACCATGCCGACATGAAAAAGAGCGTAGCTATCATGGCTGATGCCATAGGAGGTGACGCACCAAAAATAGCTCAAAAATTTAATGACTATTTTGATCAAAATCTCCAAAAAGTACTAAGCAAAACCAGCAAGATAGCTCAAAATGAGAGGCCAAAAGTGCTTCACATAGCAGAGGGTAAAAATTTATTCAAAGTAGATGGCTCAAATACAATAATCGATGAGTGGATCAGTGTCGCAGGTGGCATAAATGCAGTACAAGCAAAGGGCAATATGCTAGAAATCAATGCAGAAGAGATACCAAATATAAATCCAGACGTGATCATCATAGGCAGAGCCAAATCGCCAGACGCTATAGAAAAGATATATGAAAACAAAGTCTATGCTGGCACAAATGCTGTCAAAAACAAAAAAGTCTTCGTAAATCCAGCAGGTGTTTTTAGTTGGGATAGATACGGAGCCGAGGGAGCTTTGCAAATTTTATGGGCGGCTAAAACCTTACATCCTGAGCTTTTTAAAGATATCGACATAGCTACTGAAACAAAGAAATTTTATAAAGAATTTCTGCACTACGATCTAAATGACAATGAAGTAAATTACATCTTAAACGGTCTAGATCCAGAGGGAAAATAGAAATTTTATAGCGAGTGTGGGCTAAAAAGCTCTTGCTCGCTAAATTTTAAATAACTAGGCTTTTATTTATCTCCGAATTTTTATAAAACTTGTCTCTAACAGCACTATCTTAGCAACTCTTTTGGCTTGATGGATTTACTTCTTGATCTTATTTTGGTTTTAAATCTAGAACAATTATAAATTTTAGTGAGATAAAGAATATCCCAAAGGAATTTTCCTTTGGGATTAGTTAGTTAGATTTAAAATACGTGTACTTCGTCTTTAACTTCTAGAGTTACAGTATGTGTACCCTCTGTGTTAGTGTAGACTTTATAACCAGTAATGTTAGCACTAGTATCTTCAACCCAACCCTTACTTGCAAGACCAAGATTATCGCCACTATCGCCATCTATTCTTAGTCTGTTGTTGCTATCAGTCATATCTAAAACGTCTTTAGCTGATAGATTTATATTATGGTTGCCTTCAGTTAAATCTAGTTTCTCTATGTTTGTAACTTTAGTAAGGTTTACACTATCATCGGCAATCTTTAATGTATCATATCCAGCTCCACCGTCGATAGTTGTATTATTTAGGTTTACACCTTGTTTGATTGAGATAAAATCGTCGCCAATTCCACCTTCTATCTTAGCATCATTAAATGTTCCAGAGTTAACAAAAATTTTATCATTTCCACCTCCAGCATATATACCACCATGTATACTACCATGTTCATTTTTGCCATTAAATACGGCTCCATTTACATATATTTCATCATTTCCCCCATCAGTACCATCATACGCATTGTCACCGTATACCCTAGAGGAATTAAATGTAGAGCCACTATTTAAATATATTTTATCTTCACCATTTCCAGCAACTATAAATGAAGAATCTTGGAATACAGTTCCCTCTTTTACTGTAATTTCATCATTTCCGCCACCAGTGATTACGCTAGATAATCTACCATCATCGCTTTTCATGAAAGTAGTATTTGTTATAGTTACATGATCTATATCATTAGCAGTGTATCCTGCATCATCGGTATATAACGTAGATCCCTTAAATGTTATGCGATCAGTATCACTATTGCCTTTAAGCTCTATAGTATCCTCTCCAGCGCCCATGTCTATAACAGTACGAGTGAGTGTTACTCCACTAGCTATATTTACGGTATCAGAGCCGGCACCAGTTTTGATGTTTGCCTGAGTAGTTGCAGTTATATTGGTATTGATATTTACTTCGTCATTATCTGCACCTGTATTTATAGCACCATCAAGCGTTACCTCATCTTCGATATAAACCTTATCTTCTCCACTATCAGTAAGAATCTCTGCATGCGTTAAAGTAGAATTTCTGATCACCACCTCATCTCCGTCAGCACCGGTATTTATAGTTGTTTTTGCGGTAGCGGTGCCATTAAGTTTAGAATTCTCAATATAAACTTGATCTACTCCTGCACCGGTATATATACTATTTCTACCTTCCATCAAAGAGTCGCCTTGTATTTGCACCAAATCGTCTTTGCTACCGGTAGTTATCGTAGTCTTTTCGACTTTAGCTTTGTGTATCTGCACATGCTTATGATCGCCGTCACCCATATTTATCTTTACATCGTCAAAATCTGATACTCTATTTACTGCATAGTTACCGCTATTGCCTAGACCGCTTAGTACTAAACTATCTTGTCCGTTGCCCATATTTATCTCGGTTTTACTCGCTATAGGTTTTGAATAAGACTGATCCGGATCCGAAGCATAATTTTCACTATGATGTTCAAGATAAGCTATATCATTACCATTGCCAGTTTCTATTTTTGTAGAATTTAAAGATGATCCATCATATACTCGAATGACATCATCTCCGTTTCCAGTTTTAATATCAGTATATTTTATATTAGAGTCTTTGATAGTTATCATATCAGTATCGTCACCAGTATCTATTCCTATGGTATTATATTCATCTTCACCCTCTACTGTAGAGTTATTTATATTTATCTCGTCTTCACCGGCATTAGTACTTATACCAGAATCTAGTCCCTCAACTTTTGAACCACTGTTTATATTTATGATATCTTTGCCATCACCAGTGTCTATGTAAGATTCTTTAAATATCGCATTATTAGTTAATGTTATTTCGTTACCGCCATTACCGTTTTCTATACTACCACCTTTCATAGTAGCATCGTTTATAGTTACTTTATTTAGGCCTTCTCCTAATTTCATTTCGACCCTGGTTAGCTCAGCTTTATCACTCACATTTACGATGTCGTCTCCGGCTCCGGTGCTAATACTAGATCTCCTACCTTCCACCGATTTTTTTTAGATCGGTCTTAATATTGATCGTACTTTTTGTACCAACATCTTCCGCTATGATGTTAACACCAGTAGTAGTAGCTCCTTTTTCAAAATTTATCGTATTTTCTTTGGCTACCACTTCTATTTTAGCATTAGACATAAATGCTCCGTTTTTCACATTTAGCTCAGAAGTATTACCTTGTTCTCCTTTATCTAAAGGACTAGCAGACTTACCCATATGTATAATAGCCCCTTCAGATCGGGTACCGTGAATATTAGCTCCGGAATTTACATTTATAGTATCATTGCCGCTTCCGCCTCTGATTCTAGTACCTTGTTTTAACTCGGCTCCGGAATTTACGTTTATAGTATCATTACCGCTTCCGCCGTCTATCACACTAGCCCTCTCATCGGTTACGTCAAACGAAGCGTTTTCGATATTTATTACATCGTTATCGGCGCCGGTCATTAAGATAGATCCTTTAAAATTAATCTTATCCGTAGCGGTTCCTTTTAAATTTACAGTTTCGCTTCCAGCACCCATATTTATTATGGTATTAGTTAAAGTGACACCGGGAGCTATATTTAAGTTGTCCGAACTTGAACCGGTGCTTATATAAGATTGACCGCCTATGTATTCGTGAGTAAACGGATCTATTTCATAAGTACCAGTACCTGTTACGTCAGAAGTTATATTGATCTCGTCGCCCTTTATGCTGCTATAAATTTTAGTATCTATATTAGTACCGTCTGAAGTAATCTTACTTCCATTATCTCCGCCAAATACGCTAAGATCACTTGAAGGATTTACTATTTTGGCCACATCTCCAGTATGATTTGCCGAATTAGCACTACTTGTTAGCACCAAGTCTTTAGCATCATCTTGACCAATAGCTAACTTGCCATCATTACTTTTAAACCAGCCATCTTGAAGGGTAAATGTATTTACTCCAGCGTTAGGAACTAGATAATCCCTGCCGTCTATCCATCTAACTATACTATATCCATTCAAAGTAGATCCGGCATAAGGCATATCATGTACTAGACTTCGCATATGAAAAACGAATCCGTCGTTTATATTTTCGTTTAGATACGCCGACAATGGAATTTTTATACTTCCTGCTGGTAAAGCAGGTCCTGTTGCTTCAGCTCCAGTTCCAGCCCCAACAGCACTTCCACCACTTACACCAAAGCTATTATCTCCACCTGCTGCTAGAGATAAAGCATCTATGCTTCCTACATTAGCATTTATGTTACTAATGTGGCCTCCTTCTGCAAAGCTAGTAGAAGATAAGCTTACACCATCTCCACCATTACCACCTGCTTGTGGACCACCTGCAGCAGTTTCTTCTAGAGCATTAAGATCTGTTCCTTTTAAGATGGCTTGTTGTAAAGCTGAGATATCAGCTACTGTTTCGTTATTGTTAGAGTCTTGATCTAGAGTTAGAGTATCTTTACCTATTAAAGTTATATCTTTACCATCAGTTTGAGTTATTGTTACTTTAGAGTTAGAACCCTCTGTAACTATCTTTTCACCTTGGTATACAATATCTCCTACACTTAATTGTCTTACCTCTCCTGTTAAGTCATTAAGTGCTCTTGCTATTCCTCCGTTTATGCTTTTAACTACTCCGGCTTCTTTAGCCATCATGTTCTCCTTATTGTTTATAGTATTTGAAATTTTGAATGAATTATATAAATTTTAGAAGGGCTTGTCTATTGTACTGGGGTACAATGGGGGAGTGCTTAACGAGAAAAATATAAACAATTATAAAAATTTAATGATAAGAAAGAATATCCCAAAGGAATTTCCTTTGGGATTAAAAGTATAGATATTAAAGTACGTGTATTTGATCTTGAACTTCGATTGTAGTTGTACCACTAGTATAAGTAGTATAACCACCAGAACTAGCACCTTTAGTCCAGCTACTTCCAAGAGTAAGCTCATCATTACTATCACCATCTATTTTTAGCTTATTCTCGTTACTATCACGTAATATATCTTGAACATTGCTAGCTGTAAGAGATAAGGTTGTCTTTTCTCCATTAGTCATATCTAGTTTTTCGATATTTTTAACATGACTAAAGTCTATACTATTGTCAGCTACTTTTAATGTATCAAATCCAGCTCCGCCGTCGATAGTCGAAGTATCTTGAATACTTGCATTTTTACCGATAGAGATAACATCATCTCCGCCGCCGCCGCTTACGGTAGAGTTATTCTTAACAGTTAGATTATCTCCGATAGTAATGGTATCGTTGCCGTCAGTAGCGTTATTTACTCCGCCGCCGCCTTCGCCCCAGTCTCCGTAGATACCGGCATTGCCATCTAGAGTTAGATTATTGCCTATAGTAATTGTATCGTCTCCTTGACCGCCTTTTACGTCAGCATAGTTTTTAAATGTTACGTTATTTCCCATAGTTACTGTATCGTTACCGAAAGTACTCGCGTCTGTATCGCCCTTACCATTATCCATATAGATATCAGAATTATCTATAGTAACGTTATTTCCTATTTTCGCGGTATCGCTATGGTATCCTAAGTGCATATGCGTACCTTCGCTAATATTAGCTCCATCTCCGATATTTAGAGTGTCACTTTGATCTCCAGTTATAAGCTGAGAGTGTTTAACAGTAGCACCGGCTCCTATATTAATTACGTCATCATTGGCGTGAAGATCTATTCTTGTATTGTGTAGCTCAGCACCATCTTTAATATTAACCGTATCCTTAGCTTTAGCACTACCAAATGCACCGATTACAGTTTTATCGTATGAGCTAGCATCTTTATCGCCAAATTTACCACTAATATTAACCGTATTATCGCCAGTACTCCAGCCACCTCCAAGAGTGATTTTGGTATTGTCAGATTCTATACTACCGCCAGTACCATCGATATTAACGGTATTTGTACCATGTCCTGTTTGAATATTAGCGTCTTTAAATTTACCGCCCTTAATATTGATAGTATCGTCGCCATCTCCGGTTGTGATATTAGAGTTTTTAATTATGCCACCACCGATATTTATAGTATCGTTATCTTTTCCGGTGTCAATATTAGACTTTTCAACTGTACCATTTATATTTAAAGTATCTTTTCCACCATAAGTTTGTATTTCGGCATTTTTGACGGTAGCGCCAGCTTTAACGTTTATGGTATCTTCTGAATTATAATCATCCCTACGATCTGATCTTATATAAGTTTTATGCTCCCTAAAGGCATTAAGACCAGCATCTTGGTCGCCAAATACCGCGCCAGACTCTATATTTACTTCATTTTTACCCTTGTCTAGTCCGATCTCTGCTTCGCTAAACGTACCGCCTCTTACATTCACTGTATTATTACCCTCACCGGTATAAATTCTTGTATTAGTTAAATTTGCTCCGGTATTTATATTTATCTCGTCGTTACCGCCATCCATATTCACAAAAGAATCTTTAAGCGTAGCATTTTCTACGGTTAGTTTATCATTACCGCTACCCATATCGGCTTGTTGAATTTTTGCCGTAGCTCCGCCGTGAATATTTATCTCGTCATCTCCACCGTTACCTGTTATTTTATTGCTAACAGTAAAGTTTCCGGTAATATCCATAACGTCCTTATTGTTGCTGCCAGTAATAGTGTGAATTTTGGCTTCGCCGTTTTGGTGGAAATTCATAAGCTGCTCGCCCGAAGACTGAGAAGCCTGTATGAGCACTCCTTTTAGTATGGCGTTTCCGGTTACGTTTAATGTAGCTCTGTCGGTAGATTCGCCACTAGCACCTAGTTGAAGCGTTGTACCATCTATCTCTGCATTACCGTTAATATTTATTTTATCGTTTGCTCCGGCACCCGTATCGATATTACCGCCTTTAACCTTAGCATTGCCGTTTACGGTTATAGTGTCATCTCCGGCTTCTCCTAAGATATATGTATTATTTAGATTAGCATTGCCGTTTACAGTTATTTTGTCATTAAATTTATTACCCTCAATCCACTTAGAATTTAAATTCATGCCGTCTGAAATTTCCATTACGTTTTCGCCGTATCCGCCGGATATCTTTCTGCCGCCTATTTGAGAATTTTTAAATTTCATTCCATCATCACCGGAATAATTATCTCGCATGCTACCTTCAACATTACCGTCAACTGTAGCATTTTCAACAGTGATATTATCGTTATCTGATTTTTTGGCTCCACCGTATACGCTAGGATCTTCGCCGCGTCCGCCGCTAACGTATCCTTTTACTCTCGCGCCATCTAAAATTTTAATAGTATCACTATCTTCGTTGCCTTCTATGTTTTGGGTTACGACGGTGCCTGCATCTTTTACGGTTATCTTGTCATTGCCCCATCTTCCGACTATACCGTCTACTTTAGCGCCTTTTTCTACCAATATATCGTCATCGCCGCCTCTACCGTTTATTGCTTTAACATAAGTTCCGCTATCGCTTACGGTTACCTTATCGTTTCCTTCGTCGGCTTGTATAAGACCTACTTTTGCGCCTTTATCTACGGTTATATTATCATCCCCGTTGCCAGCACCTATAAATTTAACTTCTGTTCCAGTTCCACTTACTTTTATGGTATCGCCGGCAGCGCCGTTGTCTTCTATATCTATATTTTTTCCTTGGCTTGCTTGATATGCTTTTTCGTGTACATCGTTTTTGGTTTTGTTATCACCTAGCAATGTATCTACTTTTGAGCCGCTTTCTACGGTTATGTTATCGCTTCCAGAACCACCAGAAACACCCTTTGCCTCGGCGCCGTTTTTGAGATCAACATTATCGTTTCCGACTCCTCCACGCACAGACGTTATTCTTGTGCCGTCTACGGTTATATTATCTACATTATCCGATCCAAACACTTTTAAGTTTGGATTAGGATTTACTATCTTAGCTACTGAACCATCATCTGGATAGTTTGAAGCTTTTGCTGTGCTAGTTACTGCTAGGTCTTTAGCGTTATCTTGACCGATAGCAAGGTTACCGTCTTTACTTACATACCAGCCTTCTTTATAATCAAATGCACTAGGAGCGGTAGGATCGTTAGGAGCTAGATAATCTCTACCATCAGTATGTCTATATACGTGATATCCATTAGGTATAGAAGAGGCAAATGAGTCTAAGAGTGCAGAAGATGTGCTTTCTCCCTTATACGCCGACAATGGAATTTTTATACTTCCTGCTGGTAAAGCAGGTCCTGTTGCTTCAGCTCCAGTTCCAGCCCCAACAGCACTTCCACCACTTACACCAAAGCTATTATCTCCACCTGCTGCTAGAGATAAAGCATCTATGCTTCCTACATTAGCATTTATGTTACTAATGTGGCCTCCTTCTGCAAAGCTAGTAGAAGATAAGCTTACACCATCTCCACCATTACCACCTGCTTGTGGACCACCTGCAGCAGTTTCTTCTAGAGCATTAAGATCTGTTCCTTTTAAGATGGCTTGTTGTAAAGCTGAGATATCAGCTACTGTTTCGTTATTGTTAGAGTCTTGATCTAGAGTTAGAGTATCTTTACCTATTAAAGTTATATCTTTACCATCAGTTTGAGTTATTGTTACTTTAGAGTTAGAACCCTCTGTAACTATCTTTTCACCTTGGTATACAATATCTCCTACACTTAATTGTCTTACCTCTCCTGTTAAGTCATTAAGTGCTCTTGCTATTCCTCCGTTTATGCTTTTAACTACTCCGGCTTCTTTAGCCATCATGTTCTCCTTATTGTTTATAGTATTTGAAATTTTGAATGAATTATATAAATTTTAGAAGGGCTTGTCTATTGTACTGGGGTACAATGTTGAAAAATTTGTGTGGCTAGCTTTTGTCTTAGCTCTAAATTTAGCCTTTGCCTTTAAAATTCTTAGTTTTAGTTTTAGCAGAGATTGATTTTATTTAAAAATTTAAAGACCTACTAAAATACAAAGTAAGTCTTTAAATATGATCTTATAAAGCCTTTATATCTCCACCGATAACTCTTAGCCCTCTACTATCAAATATCGCCTTTACGCCAGCTACTTCTATCACGACGCTTGATCCTTCTATCGTTACTTTTGTGCTACCTACTTGATGGATTATCTTATCTTTGGCATTTACCTCATAAGTCGTCTCTATATTGCTAAATTTTGAATCAGCAATCTCAGTGTGCTGGGCAGCTGTTTTTGTTGTGAAATTTGACTTAGCATTTATATCAATGTAGCTATTTGCCTGAAGCACGATATGCTCGTTACTAAATTCATTTATACCTTTTTGTGAATTTAGTTTATAGCCACCATCTATGTTCTGCTCTTTTGTACCTTTTACCTCTTTCATCTCATCATTATGTATGGTCGTATTAAGATTTGATTTTACTTCTAAAAATTTATCATGTCCTACAAATTCATGACTATCTTGACCTACTCTTGTGTTATTATCAACAGCTACATTTAGCGTATTTGAGACACCCACTACTGTATCTTTTGAAAGTCCAACTGTTGTTAGATACTCAGCTCCCACATTTACATTTTTTGCTAGATCTATCGTCTGAATGTGGGCTTTTTTTACTCGCTCAGTATAACTTCCATGCACTTGTGAGCTTTTGTCATTTAATATTGTTTGAGAGAAGTCATTATTTACAAGCTCGTCATAGTCCTTTTCTGCTTTTACATAAATTTGCTCTTTATTTTTTAAATTTGATAAAGTGATCTCGTTTATACCGGTCTCATTTGCACCAATTGTTTTTGAGCTAAGAGATGTTTGGTGATAGTTACTATCTACATTTACAAGTGGTGCATTTGAGGCATTATATAGGCTGCCACTTACTACTGGGTTGTCTATGTCATTTTGTAAAAACGAGATGATAACCTCATCACCGATCCTTGGTATGGCAAAAAATCCTGAGCTATTGCTAGCAATAGGCGTTATCACTCTTAGATAAGCACTCTTGTGATAGCTTGCGTTGATAGCGTCGTCTTTATCGATTATCTCTTGTGTACTAAAAGCATTTAACCTCACCTTTACCCTACCATAGCTATCGGTATGGATCGTGTTATTTTGGCTGTTTAGTCCATCTTGACCGACTACAAGACCTAGCGTGATATCTGGTGCTTTTGGCTTTTGCTTGTAGCTTGGGACAAATTTCACGCTACTTGGAATGATGCTTATCTCATTTGTGTATGAGCTTATAAATTTTTTGTCTTTAAACGGGACATTATCGCCCAAATTTAAGGTATTTTCTAAAACGCTCTCATCAATATAAGTATGCTTTAAAGCTATTATTTTAAACTCATATTCACCTTTGCTAGCGTCAATGGCTACCGAGATATTGTCATTTAAATTTAGTGCAAATACATTTGAGCTAGCGGTAAATTCTTTTAAAAGCATATCGCTTCTTAGTTTTTTAAGGTAGGTGCTAACTTCAAGCAAGCTAGTGTCGCTAAATGAATACTCATCTAAATTTATATGCTTGTCATAGATATTTACCTGCTCGTCAAATATCTTTTCATTTTTACTCTCTAACACATTTGGATAAGCTGTATTTTGAAAAGAGTGCGTAAAGCTATTTGCTTTTAGCGTCTCGCTCTTTGTTATTTTATTTATGTGTTCGGTTGCTAGATTATTATTCAAATTTACATTAAAACTTACTTTTCTAGCTTCCTTGCCACTACTTGTATCACTTGAAGTAAAATTTTCATTTTGATTGCTATAAGCTAGTATAAATGTATCATGAAAATAAATTTTTTTATTGTCTTCATAAAAATATATACCGCTATCATGGCAAAGCCTTGTTATAAAGGCTAGGTCGCTCTCATTGTACTGAGCTATAAATTCTCTCTTGTTGTAGTTATTTTTGATATTTGAGAAGTCTAGCTCTTTGGTTAGTCTTTGTTTATTAAAAGCCAAAATATCTTTTACTACTTCTAAAATGCTCTGGTCTGTATAAATTCTATTTGCTCTATTTATGCTTAGTCTATATAGTGGCGAAGTTAGCTTAAATTTAAAGAAGTATTTTTTATCTATATTTGTACTAGTCTCATCATCTACACCAAGATACTCTACATCGCTTACTATTCCACTAAAGTGCATATCGTTTGAGCTACCATCTGGAACGATATTTTTATTTGTTGAAGACGGCCTTTTTATGCTTAGCTTTATACTTTTATCAAGATATTTATATATGCTTGAGTAACTTTTATCGTTATTGTAGATGGTATCTAAATTTTCATAAAGCGGGTTTTTCACCAAATTTATATAGGCAAAGCACTCTATGCTAAATATACTTTCTAAATTTTCATAAATATCTGCACGTGTAACGATAAATTTATCGTTTGACTCGTTTGCTATCTGAAGAGTCGAGAAAGTATCGTTAGATACGCCGTAGTCCACAAAGCCATCTGTTGCCACTGAGTTACTAGATGCTAGCATGACAGGCTTAGTCAGTGATGATGTTGGTGATGTTAAATTTTTATCCATTTGTTGCTCTTTCAATCTTTTTTCGTTTTCTTCTTCTTGTTGTAATGCTTTTTCAAACATTTCAATATCGGTGTCAGTGAGGTTACGATAGTTTTTAAACCACTCCACTTGATCCATTTTTTTAATTTCTTTAAATTCTCTGTAGTCTTTATCTTTTGTGATATCAATCTGCCTTTCGGCCATATCGGCAGCTTTCTCATAAACAAAGCCACCAGGTCCAGCAATAGTACTAAATGCACCACCAGTAGCTTTTATTGCTCTTGTTGCATCCCCATATTTGCTTTTTTTATTAACACCTACTATTTCATTATTTTTATTTTTTATATCTAACTTCTTTTTATTTATATTTAAAAAATCCACTACTTATTCTTTCTGTTTAATATTTTTTCTAGATCTTTTTCATCATTTATAAGCATTAATATGTTTTTTAAGAAGCCATAATCTTTTGGGTCCTGTCCATAAT
>NZ_PIRR01000026.1:0-26321 GCF_003048555.1 Campylobacter concisus
GGTTAATATTAATTAAATTTGTTTTAAATCTTTAAAGGAGAAAGAATGAATCGACGAGAATTCATAAAAAGTGCTGCAGCCAGTGCTGCTTGTGCTAGTGCTGGTATAGCCGTACCAAGCTCGCTAAGTGCAGCAAGCGAAGCCGAAAAAGGCTGGCGCTGGGATAAGGCCGCTTGTAGGTTTTGTGGAACAGGCTGTGGCATCATGGTCGCTACAAAAGAGGGCAAGATAGTAGCTGTAAAAGGAGATCCAGAAGCACCAGTAAATCGTGGTCTAAACTGTATTAAAGGCTATTTTAATGCTAAGATCATGTACGGCGAGGATAGGATCACTCATCCGCTTTTACGTGTAAATGAAAAAGGCGAATTTGATAAAAAAGGTAAATTTAAGCAAGTAAGCTGGAAGCAAGCATTTGATGTTATGGAGGCTCAGTTTAGAAAAGCATATGATGAACTAGGACCTCATGGTATCGGAGTTTTAGGCTCTGGTCAATATACAATTCCAGAAGGCTACGCTGCTGTTAAACTTATAAAAGGTGGCTTTAGAAGCAATAGCATCGATCCAAACGCAAGACACTGCATGGCAAGTGCGGTTGTTGGCTTTATGCAAGTTTTTGGCATAGACGAGCCATCAGGCTGTTTTGATGATATCGAACTAACTGATACTATCGTGGCTTGGGGCGCAAATATGGCCGAGATGCACCCGATACTTTGGGCACGCGTAAGCGATAGAAAGCTTAGCGATCCTGATAGAGTAAAGGTTGTAAATTTAAGCACTTACTCAACTAGAACATCAAATTTAGCTGACATCGAGATCATCTTTGCTCCGTCATCTGACCTTGCTATCTGGAACTATATCGCTCGTGAGATAGTTTATAACCACCCAGAGATGATTGATGAAGAATTTGTTAAAAAGCACTGTGTATTTACAACCGGTCCAGCCGACATCGGATATGGTCTTCGTCCAGATATTAATCACAAAAAATATGCTCCAAGCGAGCTAGATACTGCTGCTACTGAGAAGTCAAAGGTGCTAAGTGAAGCTGAGGGTGTTACACTTGCATATCTTGGACTAAAAGCTGGCGATACGCTAGAAAATAAAAACGCTGCAAAATCTGGCGCACATTGGCAAATAACATTTGAAGAGTTTAAAAAAGCCCTTGCGCCTTACACACTTGACTTTACAGCAAAGGTAGCAAAGGGTGATCCAAACGAAGATATAGAAGAATTTAAGAAAAAACTAAAGGCACTTGCTGATCTTTACATCGAGAAAAACCGCAAAGTCGTAAGTTTTTGGACGATGGGCTTTAATCAACACCAACGTGGTACATGGGTAAATGAGCAAGCTTATATGGTTCACTTTTTGCTCGGCAAACAAGCACTTCCAGGCTCAGGAGCATTCTCTCTAACTGGCCAACCAAGTGCGTGTGGAACTGCAAGAGAGGTTGGAACATTTGTTCACCGCTTGCCAGCTGATATGGTTATTGAGAATCCAAAACATAGAGAGATAACTGAAAAAATTTGGAAACTTCCTGCTGGAACACTAAGTGGTGTACTCGCTTCTCACTACGTAAAAATGATGCGTGATCTTGAAGATGGTAAGGTTAAATTTATCTGGGTTCAAGTAAACAACCCATGGCAAAATACTGCAAATGCAAACCACTGGATAAAAGCAGCTCGTGAGATGGATAACTTCATCGTTGTAAGCGATCCTTATCCAGGAATTTCTGCAAAAGTAGCCGACCTTATCCTCCCAACTGCAATGATCTATGAAAAATGGGGCGCATACGGTAATGCCGAGAGAAGAACACAGCACTGGAGACAGCAAGTACTTCCTGTTGGTGAAGCGATGCCTGATATTTGGCAAATGATGGAGTTTAGTAAGCGCTTTAAGCTAAAAGATGTTTGGGGTGAGAAAAAAGTAAATGACAAAGTTACACTTCCAAATGTGCTTGATGCTGCAAAAGCTATGGGGTATAGCGAAGAAGATACGCTATTTGATGTACTTTTTGCTAACGAAGAGGCTAAGAAATTTAGTGCAAACGATCCTATTATGGAAAACTACGACAATACAGAAGTATTTGGCGATAGCAGAAAGGTAATCGGCTCAGATGGTAAAGAATTTAAAGGATATGGATTTTTCGTCCATAAATATCTTTGGGAAGAGTATAGAAAATTTGGCGTTGGACACGGTCACGACCTAGCTGACTTTGACACTTACCACAGAGTAAGAGGTCTTAGATGGCCAGTAGTTGATGGCAAAGAGACTCAGTGGAGATTTAATACTAAATTTGACCCATACGCTAAAAAAGCTGCCCCAAATGAGAAATTTGCATTCTACGGCAACAAAAACGCAGCTCTTCCAACAGGCGATCTAAAAGGCGTTACAAATAAAGATAAAACATCTCTTGCAAACAAAGCAAAAATTTTCTTCCGCCCTTACATGGATCCATGCGAGATGCCAAGCAAAGACTATCCATTCTGGTTATGTACTGGTCGTGTGCTAGAGCACTGGCATACAGGTACGATGACTATGCGTGTTCCTGAGCTTTATAGAGCTGTTCCAGAGGCGCTTTGCTACATGCATGAAGATGATGCTAAAAATCTTGGCGTAATGCAAAATGAGATCGTTTGGGTCGAATCACGCCGT
The DNA here is from genome assembly GCF_003048555.1 of Campylobacter concisus. Lineage (GTDB taxonomy): Bacteria > Campylobacterota > Campylobacteria > Campylobacterales > Campylobacteraceae > Campylobacter_A > Campylobacter_A concisus_AO. The sequence continues at coordinate 2,650 of NZ_PIRR01000026.1, forward strand.
GGCAAGGTAAAAGCAAGAGTAGATCTAAAAGGTAGAAATAAGCCGCCAGTAGGTCTTGTTTATGTGCCTTTCTTTGATGAAAACGTATATATAAACAAAGTATGTCTTGACGCTACTTGCCCAATCTCAAAAGAGACTGATTATAAAAAGTGTGCGGTTAAAATTTACAAAGCATAGGTGAGCGATATGGGATTTTCAAGTAGGCGAGAGGCTTTAAAATTTGGAGCAAAAGTAGCGCTTTTGGCTCTTGGCGGAGGCTTTGTTTGGTCGCTTAGCGCTAAAGCTTCGCCACTTATGCTTCTTAGGCCTCCTGGTGCAAAAGAAGAGAAGCAATTTTTACAAAGCTGCATTAGGTGCGGGCTTTGCGTAGAGGCTTGTCCATTTGATACGCTAAAGCTCTCATCGCTAGAAGATGGCATAAGCATTGGAACGCCTTATTTTGAGCCTAGAAAAATTCCTTGCTATATGTGTGAAAATATCCCTTGTGTGCCAGCCTGTCCGACTGGAGCTTTGGACGTAAATTTAGTAAGCACAAAAGGCAAGCTTGATATAAATAAGGCCAAAATGGGTGTTGCGGTGGTTGATATGAAAAACTGCGTGGCATACTGGGGAATACAGTGCGATGCTTGCTATAGATCCTGTCCGCTCATAGATAAGGCCTTGTATCTTGAGTATCGCCGCAACGAAAGGACGCAAAAGCATGCCTTTTTACTTCCAGTGGTCGATAGCGACATCTGCACCGGATGTGGCCTATGCGAGCGAGCCTGTATCACTAAAAAAGCAGCCATTACCGTGCTAAACCGCGATGCGGTGCTTGGCAAAGTAGGCGATAACTACGTCAAAGGCTGGATAAAAGAAGATGAAAGACGCATAGATGATGCGGACAGCAAAATAAAGCTTGACATTAAAAAAGCGACTGATTATCTAAATGGTGGTGAGCTATGAAATTTTTAATCTTAAGACGAATAACTCAAATTTCTATCCTAGCACTATTTATCCTAGGAAATTTTTATGGAGTTAAGATACTTAGCGGAAATTTAAGCTCATCTTTGCTTTTTGGAAAAATTCCACTAAGCGATCCATTTGCTTTGGTTCAAATTTTACTTGCAAGCTTTAGTGCCGGCATAAATGCAATTATTGGAGCTGGCATTATCTTTGCATTTTACGCACTAGTTGCTCCAAGAGCGTTTTGTTCGTGGATATGCCCGATAAATTTGCTAACTGATATCGCTTTTAAACTAAGAGAGAAATTTGGCTTTAAGGGCGAAAAAGTCTTAAATGTGAGTAAAAATTTACGTTATTACTTGCTGGCTCTTGCTCTTATATTAAGCCTTGCTTTATCTTATCCAGTATTTGAGAGCGTTAGCTATATTGGCATTATTCAGCGTGGCATTATTTACGGCTCAGCTAGTGCTTTAGGCATAGCGGTTGCGATCATTGCTTTTGATATGTTTGTGTTAAAGCGTGGCATTTGCTCGCACGTTTGTCCACTTGGTGCCTTTTATGCCATCATCTCAAAATTTGCCCTAATTAGAGTAAAACATGATGCCCAGGCTTGTACAAAATGTATGAAATGTAAGCTTATTTGTCCAGAGATGCAAGTGCTTGATATGATCGGTAAAGAGAGCCGCTCGGTAAGCTCAAGCGAGTGCATAAGCTGTGGCAGGTGCATTGATGTTTGTGGAGACGGGGCTTTGAAATTTAGTATTAGAAATTTAAGGAGAGAAAAATGAAAATAAAAATAATGATGCTTGGAGGATTGTGCGCTGCGTTTTTTGCGGCATGTGCTTTTAATAATCCAAGCATTAGTGATTCGCAAATCGGCTTTAGAAATATCGATTTGCTAGACGATAAAGACGTTGTATTAAAAGATGTGAACTACACAAAAGAGCCAGCTGGTATGTCAAAGAAATTTGATAGGTCTTTTGAAAATGCACCGCCATTTATCCCACACGATACTGAGGGTTTAGTGCCTATCACAAAGGATATGAATATGTGCGTAACCTGCCATATGCCTGAGTTTGCAAAAGATAGTGGAGCAACACCGATACCATCATCTCACTTTTATGACATCAGAAATAAAAAAGATCTTGCAGGCAAGCTTGATGATGAAAGATATAACTGCACAACATGCCACGTTGAGCAACAAACTGGCTTAACTCAGCTGGTTGGTAATAAATTTAAGCCTGACTTTAGAGATAAAAACGGTACTCATAAGTCAAACTTGCTAGATGTTTTAAACGATGGTGTTAAATAATGCAAAGCAGGCGAGAGCTTTTTAGTAAAATTTTGGGGGCAAAATCTGCTCCCAAATTTATAACTCCGCCATTTTTTAGCGGTGAGTTTGACTGCGATGGATGCGATGCTAGCTGCGTAAATGCTTGTGAAAAAGAGCTTCTTAGCTTTGAAAATGAAAGAGTAATTTTTAAAGTTAAAAAGCTGGGCTGTGACTTTTGCGAAGAGTGCGCAAAGACTTGTGAAAGCCTTGGTAAAAAGACATTAAGCCTAAGCTCACCAAAGAGTATAAATGCAAAAGTTAGCATCGATGTTTCTAGCTGTCTAGCATGGAACGATACAATCTGCTACAACTGCCTTGATGCTTGCAAATTTAAAGCAGTCGAATTTCTTGGCGTTTTTCGTCCTATTGTTAATCAAAACTGCTTAAGTTGTGGCGAGTGCTTTGATGTTTGCTTTAAAAATTCACTTCAAATGGAGGCCTTATGAGAGCTTTGTTTTTTATTTTTTGTCTATTAAATTTTATCTTTGCGAGCGAGATCACCACTCCATACAAGCAAATAGAAGCTAGTGCAAATGTGCTAAGCACAACACTAATAAATGGCAAACTCTTTATTGCAACTGATGGAGGGACGGTTGAAATTTATGATCCTAAAGAGTCTAAATTTGAAGAGATTATCAAAATGGATGATATAAAAACCTACGTTAGCGATCATGAAAGACCAAAAATTTTAAACGTTGATGAGTTAAATGGCAAGATACTCATCCTAAGTGAGGGTGACTATGCTACAAAGGTGCTTTATATAAGAGAAAATGGGCAGATGAAAAGCATAAAAATACCAAATCAAGCGACAAAAAAGGCATTATTTTTAGATGATGAGCATATTGTACTTGCTTCAATCAGCAATGAAATTTACTTTTTAAACTTAAAAAGTGGTGAAATTTATGATAGCTTTAAAATTTCAATCGCGATGCTCTCAGATATGGAGATAAATGAAGATAGAAGCACTCTAGCTATCGCTTGTGAGAGCGGGAAGGTCTACTTTTATAATATAAAAGCTAAAAAAATGGATCAAATTTTAGATATTCATACAGACAATATCTACGACATCTCCTATAAAAATGGTGTCATGATCAGCGGAGGTACCGATAGGATTGTGGGGATATTTTCAGCTGGAAGCCTAAAAAAGATAAATACCGGCTTTTTGGTCTATGGTGTCGGCCTTAGCGATGATGGTAGAGTAGCAGCTTATATGAGCGATGAGATGAGCGATGTAAATTTAGTTGATAGCAAAAGCTTAGAAAATATTGCAATGCTAAAAACTGGGCAAAGTACGATAAATAGTATAGTTTTTATAAGCGATAACGAAGTCGTAACTTCAGCCTATGAGAATAAAATTTTGTTTTGGAGAATTAAATGAATATTTCAAGTTTAATAGTTTATACGGACAATAAAAATGAAAGTGTAAAAAACGAGATAAAAAAGCTAAAAGAATGTGAAATAATAACTGACGCAGACGATAGAATCGTAGTGGTAGTTAGCTCAGATAGTATTGAAGATGAGATAAAAAATTTTAAAAAGATAGAAGCTATCAGTGGAGTAGTGAGCGTTGCGATGGTTTACAGCTATCAAGAAGATGCCGAAGAAAATAGGAAAAAGCTAGAAGAAAATGGCAAGATAAGTGAAATTTTAACAAGTGATGAGGTAAAGGCAGAGGATATTACTTATGGTGGTAGCGTGCATCATAGAGTGAAATAGCAAAACTAAATTTCTAGCTTTTGCATTATGATTAAAATTTATAGTGCAAAAGCCTACTTTTCGTACAGATCTTCTTAATAAATTCATTGCTAGTACTGTTTTCACTTAATCAACTTTATTTGGTTTGTAGATTAAATTTATGTTCAAGGGTTAATAGATTTCGGGTGGAAAATTACTCAGCAAGCATTAAAATCAAAAACATAACAAGTGAATTAAATTTTAGCTTAGAATATCTTGAGATGATGCTTGCATAAAGAATTTTAGCAGGCCAGTTTTGGCTTACTAAATTTTCTAGCCTAAGGTCTATCTTTGATCAAATTTAATAAATTTTCTCCAATGTTTTCGTTTGTTAGATTTGAAATTTCTTTATAAAAATTTCCTTTTTTGTCTATTAAATATATTGAAGAGCTGTGAGCAATAGAGTAGCCCATGGCTGAGTTTTCAAGACGGACTTTTTGAAATTTTACACCATAGGTTTTTGCCACTTCTTTTAAGGCATTTAGTTTTAATCCATCAGCATCTTTGTAGAAATTTTTTGCCATTAGAGTTAAATTTTCAGGAGTGTCACGTTCAGGATCAAGTGTAATAAAAAGCAGCTCAAAGTCATCTCTTTTTAGCTTGTTTAGTTCATCGCCAATCAAAGAGAGCGCAGTAGGGCAGACATCGGGGCAAAAAAGATAACCAAAATATATAACTTTGTACTTTCCGTCGTAATTTTTAAGACTTACTTCACCATTTTGCGAAAGTGCCTTAAAATCATACTTGTTTGGCTTTATCAGCAAAAGTGCAACACCTATACAAATTAAGATTATTATTAAGCCCCAAAATGCCTTTTTCATCGTTACCCTCTATAATTTTAGATCAAGATCTACAAAAAAACCAGTTTCTTTTTCGTCATCAAGTACTTTAAACCTATACCTCATAAGCTCGACAACGCAAGCACTTAGCACTACTTGAGCAGTTAAGTTATCGCCTCTTGGCTCAAGTCTTGCTTTGATCGATCCCATATTCATATTTATGCCGTCTATCTCAAGACTAGGATTTTTTAGCCCTAAATTTTTACCGTTAATGATTTTAAAGCTAAAAGGCCTCATAGCATAAATAGGTCTTGGTGAGATGTCTATTTTTAGCTTTACGCCTTTAAATTCCATCTCACAAGATTTATTGTTTAGATCACATTTTAAAGGATCTAACGATGTGTTTACATCGGCAAATTCAGGTGGATCTTCTTTGCTTGTTGTCATAAGCTTATAGCCTATCGAAAAAGCACCTAGAACAATAAAGATAAATGAAAAAATAATTATGATTTTTTTCATTATTTAAAGTTTTTAGTTACTCCGATATTATCAAGCTTTATGCTCTCGCCATTGCTAAATTTTAGCTCTAAATCAACTTTATCACCATCTTTTAATGGTTTATTTAGATCCATAAGCATAATGTGTAAACCGCCAGGAGCTAGTTTTGTTTCGCCATTTTTTGGGATCACTGCATCTTCGATTTGAACCATAGCCATCATACCATCATTCATTTTGTGTGTATGAATTTCTGTGCTTTTGCAAACGCTTGAGTGAGCGCCAATAAGCTTTACATCAGAATTTGAAGCATTTTTTATATTCATAAAAATTGCACTATTGTTTGTGCCAGGTTTTGTATCTCTAGCTCTAACATTTTCTAGGCTGATATCAGCCGCCATAAGAGCAGAAGCTGCAAGCATCGCACCAAAAACGATTTTTTTCATATTTTTCCTTTGTGATAAAATTAATAATGGTTTTCACATTATACATTTAGAACTACTTAATTTACCTTTAAAATCTAAAAATATAAATTTTTTAGGATATAATTACGGACTAAATTTTACTTTTTGGGATATTTCACTTGAAAAAAATTATATTTTTCTTCATCGCGTTATCGCCTTGTCTTTTTGCCCAAAATTACGAAGAAATTTACTTAAAAAATGGCTCAGCTGCTGTTATTGATGCCATCGAAAAAAATATTTTAAGTAAGGATTACTGGCTAAAAAAGCTTGAAGGCAAGGATGTAAGATATGGATATTATGACAACGAGATACTTCTAAGTGTAGTTGATAAAACTAAAAAGAAGCTTGAAGTGATCTTTTATAATGGCGGCATTACAAAAAAGCTTTTTAGCTCAAGCGTTATAGTTGGCAAAAATGGTGATAAGCTTCTTGAAGGCGATCTAAAAACACCGGTTGGAGTGTATCAGCTTACACGTAGATTTACGCCAAATGATAGATATCTTGGACCGCTTGCATTTTCGCTTTCATACCCAAATTTGCTTGATAAGCTTGCAAAGCGAAATGGTGGTGGTATTTGGATACATGGCTATCCACTTGATGGTCAAAGGACAGATGAGCTAAAAACAAAAGGCTGCGTGGCTATGCAAAATGATACTTTGATGAAATTTGATGATGTGGTGGATCATAAAAAAACACTTGCGTTTATTTATGAAGATAAGCGTCCAGAAGCTAGTGCAAAAGATATTGCAGTGATCATTTCTGGGCTTTTGGGCTGGAAAAAGACATGGAGCGAGAGCGACATTGAAAACTATCTTAAATTTTATGATAAAAACTTTGAGCGATACGATGGTATGAGCTTGGAAAAATTTAAAAGTATGAAGCGGGCTATTTTTTCTAAAAAAGAGAAAAAACGCATTAGTTTTTCAAATTTTCTCATCACGCCTTATCCAAATCTTAAAAATGATAGGCTTTTTCGTGTGAGTTTTTATGAAGATTATGTTTCAGATACGCACAAATTTGCTGGGCAAAAGACGCTTTATGTGAAGCTTTATAACGATGATATGAAAATTTTTATAGAGGAGTAAAAGTGGAAAAATCTCAAGAAGTAAAAGAAAAAATCGAAAAAATTTTAGAGGCAAGAGCTGCTTTTTTTGCTGAGCTTGACCGCCAAGTTCCAAAGAAAGATGGTACTGATGTTTTTGATTTTAGCAAAGTAAAAGAGGCTGATCTGAAAGAAATTTACGCTAAATTTTATGCATTTGATTACAACGTAAGAAAACTTTTACCGGATGTTTATACTGCTTTTAATGTGAATTTTAATGTCTGAAATACGCCTAAATAAAGCTTCATATATTCATAACCTCACTCAAATTTGTGCTAAAGCCGGTGGTAAAGAAAAAGTAATAGTTGTATTAAAAGACAATGCTTATGGTCATGGCGCAAGGCTTATTGCAAATGAAGCTAAAAAATTTGGTATAGAAATTTGTGCTGTAAAAAGTGAGTTTGAGGCAAATGAAATTTCTGACATATTTGAAAATATTCTCATTCTTTCACATATCCCAACTGGAAATGAAAGCAGCAAATTTATCTATGCGATAAACGATATAGAGGCACTTTTAAAGATAAAAGATGGCTCAAAAATCAACCTTGCAATTGACACTGGTATGCATAGAAATGGGCTTGATATAAGTGAGCTTGATTATGCGTTTGAAATTTTAACAAGAAGGAATTTAGAGCTTCTTGGAGCTTATACACATTTTCGCGCAAGTGATGAGCTAAATGCTGATTATTTCGTGCAAAGAGAAAATTTTAGGGCTGCAAAAGAGAAAATTTTAGCTCTTTGCGATGAGTTTGATATAAAAAAACCGATCTTTCACTCTCACAACTCAGCCGCACTTGAAAGAGCAAGTGAAATCGATGATGATATGGTGCGTATTGGCATCGCTCAGTATGGATACGCTCAGTTTGGTGATAGTTTGGGCTTAAAGCCAGTACTTTCGCTATGGGCAAGAAGAGTTAGTAGGCGTATTTTAAAAAGTGGTCAAAGTGTTGGATATGGTGCTAAATTTAGCGCAAAAGAAGATATAAATGTAGCCACCTATGATCTTGGATATGGCGATGGGTTACTAAGATACAATGGCTGTGGTGAGTTAAGACTTGCCAATAACGAGCCAATACTAGGCAAAATTTCTATGGATAGCTTTAGTTGTAAAGATAGCGGCGAGTGGGTCTGTGTCTTTGAGGATGCAAATATTTGGGCGAAATTTTTTGATACGATAAGTTATGATATTTTAGTAAAGCTCTCGCCAAATATAACTAGAAAATTTATATAAAGGTAATATGTGAAAAAGATCGTTTTATTAGCTCTTGCTAGCCTTGCTTTTGGTGTGCAAGAGAGTGAGTTTAAAATTTATGAGCAGATACTAAATCAGCTTGACACTAAGCAGATCCCAGTTTTTGTCGTCCAAACTGCAAAGCCAAATTTGCCAAGCAGAGTCGATGAGATGATTACGCTAAAAGATGTGAGTAGTAGCGGGCTAAACATACACGGTGAGTTTGTTTTAAACGAGACCAAGACAAAGAAGCTAAAAGGCTACAACAAGGCTCAAATTTTGGCTTTAAAAGATGAGTTTTATAAAAATGGAAAAGATGCGCTTTGTAACTCAGGTATGGCTAGAGCTGTGCTAAATCGTGGCATCACGCTAAGTGGTAGTTACGGCTTTGAGGGTAGGCATTTTTTTGATATAAATTTGGATAAAAGTAGTTGCGAGTAGCCCTTTTTTTAATATTTTTTTACTCGCTTACCCTGGCTCTTACGCCAGATATGGCAGCGAAAAATCACGCAACTTACTACAAAAAAAAGCTCCCATTTATCTGTACGCCAACACTTACGCTTAACGATATCCTAAATGTCGGCGATACGCTCATTTATAGATACGCCGTCAAACACGCAAGAAAGCAAGAGATCAAAAGGCTTGAAGAGAAAGAGCTTTTAGAATTTATCGAAGCTATCAAAAAGGAAAATTTGCGAACTGCTTGCAAAGATAAAGAGATCTTAAATATGCTGAGTATAGGTGTTACCTTGGACGAGCTTTTTTATTCAGAAAATGGTGAGCTGATCTTTGAGTACACTATAGAAGATCGCGACTGCAAGAAATTGCAGTGAAATTTGGAGTTAAATTTCGGTTTTTTGGTTGTAAATTTGATATTTTTGCAAATTTAAAAATTCCATTTATTCACAAGAATCTACTACTGATTTTAGGTCTCAAAAAGTTCGCCACTAAAATCAGAGCCTAAATTACTCACTCATGAAATTTAAAATTTTTATAAATTTATAAATTTAAAGCCAAAAAAGATGGTAAAAAGAAGAAATTTAGCCCAAATTTTACTAGAACTAAATTTTCTACATGCCTCTTTTTATCTCTTGCTCAAGCCTTTGAAGCTCAGCGATCCTATCGCTAGTGCTTGGGTGCGTTCTAAAAAGTACGCCAAGCTTGTTAGTTAGCGAGCCAAATGGATTTACGATAAACATATGAGCACTTTGTTCGCTTGCGTTTTGCATAACGTAAGAATTTGAGTAGCTCTCAAGCTTTCTTAGAGCGCTTGCCAGCCACTCTGGGTGTCCTGTTAGATAGGCAGCACCCTTGTCTGCCTTGTACTCGCGCTCTCTTGAGATCGCCATTTGTATGATTGTGGCGGCTATTGGCATGAGTATAGCAAGTGCTAGCATAACGATACCATTACCGCCACCTCTTCTTGAACCGCCACTCTGCCCAGCAATACCACCAACCTTAGCAAAATTTGCAAGCATTGCGATAGCGCCAGCTAGTATGGCAGCGATTGAGCCAGTTAGGATGTCGTAATGCCTTACGTGGCTTAGCTCGTGAGCTAGCACACCCTCGATCTCGTTTTCATTTAAAATTTTTAAAATCCCCTCGGTTACTGCAACGGCTGCATGGCTTGGGTTTCTGCCCGTGGCAAAGGCATTTGGCACTTCTTCAGGGATGATGTAAATTTTTGGCATCGGCAAATTTGCCTTTTGTGTGAGGCGAGATACGATCTCATAAAGCCCGTGAGCGTTACTCTCATCGACAGGGATAGCGTTATATCTTTTAAGCACCAGAGTATCACTAAAAAAATATGAAAAGATATTTGTGCCAGCCGCTATCAAAAAGGCGATCATCATGCCATGCTCACCTCCAACATATCCGCCAACGGCGATAAAAATTAGCATTAAAGCAACCATTAAAAAAGCGGTTTTGAAAATTTCCATTTTTGTCCTTATTCTTTTATAGCATTTGGCAAGATTGCGGCATCGATGTTAAATTTTGCAAGCTGTGCTAGCTCGCTTTCATCTTTTATCAAAACAGCTATAAGTGCGTCAAATAGATAACTCTCAGCTATCTTTGCTAGATCTTTTGCAATGTCAATATCTGCGATAATAAATTTTGCTCCAGCGGCGTTTGCGATGATAGCTTCGTTTATGTCATTTGCGATGATGCTAAAGTTTGCTTCAGCTTCTAGCGCTCTTTTTATCAAATTTCTATCAAATTTAAAGAGATTTTGCCTGCCGTTTGAAATTTCATCTTCTCTTTTGCAAAGAAATAGCGGCTCAAATTTGATCAGCTCATCACCCAAAATTTTCATCTCTCACCCTTTATGCACTCTTTACAGATGTATTTTCCGTCCCTTAGCACCATTTGGTCGATGTCGCTAAAGACACCGCATTTGCTGCACTCCTCGAAGTTGCTGGTGCTTATCTTGTCGCTTTTTTTTCTATTTTTAAAAAATATGATGTAAATCGCAACCAAAATCGCTACAAAAAGCAAGTATTTCAACGTTTCTCCCCTTGGTTTTTGAGATTAAAATATATGTAGTTTCTGTTTTTATCATTGTAAATTTGCGCATCTATGCCTGAAATTTCATCCATAACGCTAGAGCCCTTGTAGATGAGAAATTTAGTATCTTCATCGTAAAACCCCTCGCAAATTTTTATAAGCTCTTTTGTCTTGCTAAGCGCCCTTGAGGTGATGAGATCAGCCGTAAATTTATCTGCAAGCTCGATCTTTTGGCTGTGAACTTCTAAATTTTGCAAACCAAGCTCGATCTTAGCGTAGCTTAGAAATGACGACTTTTTGGCTATCGGCTCAAAAAGGTGCCACTTAGTGCGCGGCATCGCAAGGGCTAAAAATATCGCTGGAAAGCCAGCTCCACTGCCCACATCGATCGCCGTTTTGGCACTTAGGTCAAAAATTTCAAGCGGCCTAATGCTATCAAGCACCTGTTCGCTTATATCTTTATAGTTGCTTAAGCTATGAACCTTGTTAAATTTAGCAAAAATTTGAGCGTAAGTCTTTACTTTTTCGTCAAATTCTGCCGGCAAGCAAAGCTCACTTTTCATCACAAGATGTGCCCCATTTGCTCTTTTTTGACCTTTAAGTAGCCTTCGTTAAATTTATTTGGCTTGATGACGATAGGCACGCGTTTTAAGATCTTTACAGAGCTTAGTCCGTGAAGTTTTAAAGGGTTATTTGTGAGTAAATTTACCTCTTTTATGCCGTAGTGATTTAGGATAAAATCAACCACTTCGTATGTCCTCTCATCAGCCTTAAAACCTAGCTGGTGATTAGCCTCAATCGTGTCAAAGCCCTTATCTTGGAGGCTATAAGCGTTTATCTTGTTTAAAAGCCCGATATTTCTGCCCTCTTGACGCAGATAGATGACCATGCCGCCATTTTCTTCGATATATTTTAGGCTCGCTTCAAGCTGATCGCGGCAGTCGCACTTTAGGCTTCCGATCGCATCGCCAGTTAGGCATTCGGAGTGAATTCTAAGATTTACAACTTCGCTTAAAGGCTCTTTATAGATCACGAGGTGCTCTTTGGCCCCTTCTTTGAAGGCTTGAACCTTATAAGTGCCAAATCTTGAAGGTAGATTTGCGGCGTTTGAAATTTCTATTTTCATTTTAAATTTACTCCAACTGTGCTAAACTAGCTAAAAATCACGCATTTTAACAAAGAAAAGGCAAAAATATGTTTAAACGTTTTAGAAGATTAAGAATAAATCCAGCCCTAAGAGACATGGTAAGAGAGACTAGCCTTAGCGTAAATGACTTCATTTATCCACTCTTTGTAGTTGAGGGCAAAGGCGTTAAAAACGAGATCGCTTCGATGCCAGGCGTTTATCAAATGAGTATCGATGAAATTTTAAAAGAGTGCGAAGAGATAGTAAATTTGGGTATAAAATCGATCATTTTATTTGGTATCCCAAGCCTAAAAGATAGTGTTGGCAGCGACGCACTAAGCAATGATGGTATTATCGCAACGACACTTCGAGCTATAAAAGATAAATTCCCAAATTTAGTAGTCGTCACCGATCTTTGCTTTTGCGAATATACAGACCATGGCCACTGCGGCATAATCGATCACGTGCATAACACTATCGACAACGACGCAACGCTTGAAATTTCAGCCAAACAAGCTTTGATACACGCTCAAAATGGCGCCGACATGATCGCACCAAGCGGTATGATGGACGGCATCATCGCAACGCTAAGAGAGACGCTTGATAGCAATGGCTTTGAGAATTTACCAGTGATGGCTTATTCAACTAAATTTGCCTCAGCCTACTACGGGCCATTTCGTGACGTAGCGCAAAGTGCACCAAGCTTTGGCGATAGAAAGAGCTACCAAATGGACAGCGCAAACCGCTTGGAGGCGATCAACGAGAGCTTGCAAGACGAGGCGCAAGGTGCTGATATCTTGATGGTAAAGCCAGCGCTTGCTTATCTTGACATCGTTAGAGAGCTTAGAAATTTGACACTTCTACCACTTTGCGTCTATAACGTAAGTGGCGAGTACGCACTGCTAAAAGCTGGCGCAAAAGCTGGTATCATCGATTACGAGCGCGTCATGATGGAGACTTTGATCGGCTTTAAAAGAGCAGGGGCAAATTTGATCATCACCTATCACGCAAAAGAAGCAGCCAAAATTTTAAGGGACTAAGATGAGGCACTTTTTGACGCTAAATGACTTTAGCAAAGATGAAATCGAGCAGATGATAAATTTAGCCCGCAAGATCAAAAAAGAGGCGAAGGCTAGAGAATTTAAGCCATATCTAAAAGATCAAAAGCTTGCTATGATATTTGAAAAAAGCTCAACTAGAACTAGAGTGAGCTTTGATGTGGGCATACATGAGCTTGGCGGATATGCGCTATTTTTAAGTAAAAATGATATACAAATAGGCCGCGGCGAGCCAATCCGTGACACTGCCAGAGTGATAAGCAGGATGTGTGACATGGCTATGCTAAGGGTCGATAAGCACGAGACACTAGAAGAATTTGCTAAATTTTCAAGCGTGCCAGTGATAAACGGCTTAAGCGATAAATTTCACCCAGTGCAGCTCATGGCGGACTATCTAACTATGCTTGAATTTAGCGCAGGCGAGAAGGTTGCGTACGTAGGGGACGGCAACAACATGACTCACTCGTGGCTCATGCTAGCTAGCAAGCTTGGCCTTGAGCTAAGGGTCGCCACGCCAAAAGGCTACGAGGTGGATGCTGAAATTTTAAAAATGGCCAATGAAAACGCAAAAATTTCAGGGGCGAAAATTTTTATCACAAGTGATATAAAAGAAGCGGTAAATGGTGCCGATGTAGTGACTACAGATACTTGGATATCGATGGGGCAAGAGGCTGAGAAAGAAAAGAGGCTAAAAGACTTTGCTGGATACTGCGTGGATGAAAATTTGATGAGCTTAGCTAAAAAAGACGCGATATTTTTGCACTGCTTGCCGGCTTACAGAGGCTACGAGGTGAGCGAGGCAGTTTTTGAGAAGCACGCAGATGAAATTTTTAGCGAGGCTGAAAACAGACTTCATGCCCAAAAAGGCGTGATGGTCTGGCTGGATGAGAGAAGAAGATGAGCAAAGAGAAAAATATATATGATGAGATAGATGAGATCGGCAATAGTCTTGGGCTGAGTAGCCCTGAAAAAACGATTTTTGAGATAGTTTCAACCAAAAATCCAAATGAGCATATTTTAAATTTAAAAAGTGGCTCTTGGGACTCAAAAGAGCCGTGGTTTGGTATTGATGAAAATCAAAATTTACACACGGTAATCTCTGTAAAATCGCTTTCAGCTTTGATTGAGGCCTTAAAAGAGTCTCAAAAAGAGAATTTTGATCTAAGGCTTGAAAAGACGATCTGGCAAAACATACCGGTTGATTTTAGCGATGTTTGGGTGGTTGCTATGGATGAGATAAAAAAGATCGCAAGCGATAAAAAAAGTAGACAATTTAATATTGATCTTGACAAACTGGTAAAAAATATCAAAAAAGAGCACCCAAATTTATTTGTAGACATAAAAGAGGTGATTCAAATGGCAAGGAGTAGGGCAGATGATTGATTTTAGTGCTTATGTGAAGTATTCAAGGCCAGGGCCAAGATATACTAGCTATCCGACAGCGCCAGAGTTTAGTGACAAATTTAGCTATGAAGCTTATATAAAAGAGCTTGAAAATCGCGATAAAAAAAGACCGCTTTCGCTTTATTTGCACTTGCCATTTTGCAGAAGCGCTTGTTATTTTTGTGGCTGTAATGTCATCTATACGAGTAAAGAGGACCGCAAAGAGAAATATATAAGATATATAGAAAAAGAGCTTGAAATTTTAGCTCGACATCTTGATACTAGCACTGAGGTTTTGCAAATGCACTTTGGCGGTGGCACACCAACATTTTATAACGCTGATCAACTTGATGAGATAATCAAGCTTATAAAATCTAAATTTAAAAATTTCTCAAAAGAGGCCGAGATAAGTTGTGAGATAGATCCGAGATTTTTGACAAGAGAGCAGCTTGATGTGCTCATATCACATGGTTTTAATCGCATTAGCTACGGCGTGCAAGATTTTGATGAAAAGGTGCAAAAAGAAATTCATAGAATTCAGCCTTATGAGATCACCCAAAATGCTGTAAAAATGGCTAGGCAAAAGGGCATAAAATCAATCAATATGGACCTGATCTATGGCCTGCCGTATCAAAGCCTAGAGAGCTTTAAAAAGACGCTTGAACTAGCCCTCACACTTGATCCTGATAGACTTGCGGTATTTAACTACGCTCATGTGCCATGGATAAAAAAATCAATGCGTAAATTTGATGAAACCACATTGCCAAATCCAGAAGTGAAGCTTGAAATTTTAAAATTTACAGCTGAATTTTTAACTAAAAATGGCTATAAAATGATAGGAATGGATCACTTTGCAAAGCCAAACGATGAGCTTTTTGGTGCTCTTGCAAATGGTACTTTGCATAGAAATTTTCAAGGTTATACGACAAAGGGTGGCGCTGATCTTATTGGTATAGGCGTGACAAGTATCGGTGAGTGCAAAAGGCACTACGCACAAAATCATAAAGATATGGATGAGTATGAAAAGGCGATAGATAGTGGAAAGTTGCCATATGCAAAAGGAATTTATCTAAGCGATGAAGATTTACTTAGAAAGAGTGTGATTATGAACTTAATGAGTAATTTTGGGCTTGATATCAAAGCTATCGAGAATGAATTCCATATAAATTTCTTTGAACACTTTAAGGAAGAGCTTGAGGAGCTTAAAAATTTAAGTGAATTTGTCAATGTTACAGCAGATAAAATCAGCGTAAATGAAACTGGAACACTGATAATACGAAATATTGCAATGTGTTTTGATGAATATCTAAAGAAAATTCCCGAGAATTTAAGGCGTTTTTCTAAGACTATATAAAAATTATTTTTTTGTCATAAGATATTTAAAATGCATTTAATATTTCTTGGTGTATAATTCGTGTCAAAATTTAAGTATAGACTTAATAATAAAAAAAGGTAAAAGGATCTTAGTTATGAAAAAGATATTGGCAATTAGTGCTTTGGCAGCAACTGTACTGTCAGCTCAAGATGTTCCTTATAGGATTTTTCTAGCTTCATTTGCACAAGATGATAATCAGGCTAGAATCGACAGTGCTGTTAATAAAGTCAATAGCAAAATCTCTGACAGCAGACTAACTACAGGTATCTATGAGGTTGGTGGACGAAAATTTTTATATGTTGACACGACTCCAGTCTCTGAGGATGAAGCTAATAGTCTATTAGTTAAAGTTCAAAACGAATCAGGCTATAAAGATGCTTTAATGAGAGCAAAAGCACCTGTAGCTGATACTCAAATAACAAAAAAATCTAATATAGAACAAGCTATATCAGCTGAAGTAAAACCAGTAGCACAAGTTGATGAAGGAGTTTTGACTTTAGATCAAGTTATAAAGACTATTTTAAATGAAAATCCAAGTTTAAAAGCTACAGAATTTAACTATCTACAAGTTGGTAAAGATCTAAAAATAGCAAAAAATGCCTATTATCCAACACTTGACGCTGCCGCTAGAGTGGGATATGAGAAAAAACGTCTTGATGATGGAGTTTCTACAAGAAGAGGAGATGGAAGAATCTCTGGTACATCTCTAACCTTGGTTGAAAATTTATACAATGGTGGTGCTGATAAAAATAGAATAAATTCTCAAAGCGCAAGGCTTGATTCAGCTGCTTATTCGGTAGCACAAGCTGCAGATAGACTTACATTAAATGCTGCAAATGCT
The DNA here is from genome assembly GCF_003048555.1 of Campylobacter concisus. Classification (GTDB taxonomy): domain Bacteria; phylum Campylobacterota; class Campylobacteria; order Campylobacterales; family Campylobacteraceae; genus Campylobacter_A; species Campylobacter_A concisus_AO. The sequence continues at coordinate 19,021 of NZ_PIRR01000026.1, forward strand.
TACTTGCAAGTTCTTCAAACTAAGAGAATTTTAGACATTGAAGAAGAAAACGTAAAGAGTCACGAGGAAATTTATAGTCAAATTAAAGATAGAGCAAGATCAGGTTATGGTGTAGCTTCTGAAGAGAGACAAGCTGGATCACGCTATACTCTAGCTCAATCAAACTATACAGCTGCTAAAAATAACTATGAAGATGCACTTTCTACATTTGAGAAATTATATGGAAAAAAAGTTGCAGCTAAAAATTTAGTAATGCCTGAGTTTAGCCTTCCTTTGCCTAGCACAAAAGAGGCTGTTTATAATAAAGCAATTCTTTGCAACCCATCACTTTTGGTTCAAAAATCAAATATTGCTATGGCAGAGTCAGTTGTGAAAGAGAAAAATGCGCCATTCTTGCCAAAACTAGATCTTGTTGTATCTGGTGCGTATGATCATTCAAATGTTTTATATGACAATTATGAAGAACAAACATTTGATGCACTTTTAAGACTAAACTATAACCTTTACAATAAAGGTAATGATAAACTAGATAAAGAAAAAAGCCAACTTGCCGTTCAACAAGAGCAACAAACTTTGGATAATCTTGTAAGAGAGCTTAAAGAATCTTTGGAATTTTCATGGCAAAATTATGTTCTTAACCAAGAAAAAATGGGATATCTAAATCAACACGTTGAATATGCTAAAGCTACACTTGATGCTTATCAGGATGAATTTAGAATCGGTCGTCGTGATCTTATAAACTTGCTTGATGCTGAAAATGAATATAACTCTGCGTTAAAAGAGATCGCTACAACTGAGACAGCATTATCTTATGCAAAATACAGACTATTAGATAATATGGGAATGATCTCAGATAGCTTTGAACCAGGTTTTGCAAAGAGATACATTCAAGGTGCTTGCAGCATTCAAAACGATTTAAGATAAAAATGTAAAAAGTAATGACCATGAGGGTCAAGACAAATTTTTGGACGCTTATAGTAAGCGTCCTTTTTTTATTATTAGCAAGTGCTATTGGAGATTTTATAAAATCAACAACAATAGCAAAGGTAGCTAAAATTTATGGAGAAGATGCAAGAAGAAGAGCCTCCGCTTTAAATTCTTTAATGACTTCATTGCAAGATGCAACTGAACAAGAGAAATTAATAAAAGTAAATGACTTTTTTAACTCTTTTAGATGGGTTGATGATATGCAGCTTTGGCACAAAAAGGATTATTGGGCTACTAGAATGGAATTTATAGGAAAGGGTGCTGGTGACTGCGAAGACTACGTTATTGCAAAATATTTTACACTAAAGCAGCTAGGAATTCCAACTCAAAAATTATACTTCACATATGTTAAAGCCCTAAGATACAATCAAGCTCATATGGTTTTAGCATACTACGATACACCAAAATCTATTCCATTAATTTTAGATAACATAAATGGTAAAATAAAAATCGCAACTCAAAGAACAGACCTTGTTCCAGTTTATAGTTTTAATGGTGATTCGCTATACTTGGCAAAACAAGAAGGTCTTGGTCAAGCAATACCAGGTGGAAATAAAAAACAAAATCCTAAGTGGATGGAACTAATAGATAGGATAGGAAAAGAGGATTTATGACGCTATTTAAACAAATTATGATCGCCGTGATAACTTTTGGTATCATGATTTTTATGGCTGTTGGCTACTTAAATTTTAAGAGCCTAAATGGATATATTAATGACCAGCTTGGTGAAAACGCAAGGCATACAGCAAATTCGCTTGGGCTTGCTTTAAAGCCTATTATCGATCCAGATGACATGTCCTTGGCTCAAACAATGATAAATTCTATGTTTGACAGCGGCAGATACAAGCTTATCAAGCTTGAAGATGTTGATGGCAAGGTTCTTATTGAAAATTCTCAACAAACTGTTGTTAAAGATATTCCTGAGTGGTTTTACAAAATAGCCAAGTTTGAAGCACCAATAGCAGATAGTGAGATTATGACTGGCTGGGCAAAATTTGGCACTCTTTATGTTCAAGGTAGTACCGCACTTGCCTACAATGAGCTTTATACTAACTCAAAAAATATTTTTAATTTTCTTCTTCTAATGATAATTGTCACTCTCGTGGTGGCATATTTCGCTCTAAAAGCTATTTTTAGACCACTTATGAAGGTTCAAGATCAGGCTGAGGCCATACTTGATAATAAATTTATTATTCAGAAAAGAATTCCATTTACAGCTGATCTTAAAAAAATGGTTCTAGCTATGAACTCTATGGTTAGTAAAGTAAAAGACATTTTTGAGAGAGAGGCGGCCACACTCAGTAAATATCAAGAACTTTTATATAAAGATACAATGAGTGGTGCTAATAACAGAAGATTTTTTCAAACTAAATTTAGTGAGTATCTAGCTAGTGAAGAATATTCAAGTGGCGTTGCTTTACTTGTTAGTTTTAAAGATCTAATAAATTTAAAAAGTACGCTTGGCTTTGAAAAATGGCAAAGTGTTATAATGAAAATAGCTCAAATTTTACAAGAAAAATCAATCCATAATGATAAAAATGCGATTGTTGCAAGACTTAATGATAATGATTTCATCGTACTTTCGTATGGTAGAAATTCATCAAATTTCTTGACTCTATGTGATGAAATTATGAACGAGTTTAAAAAGCTTTATGCAAATTTTGCACTAAATGATAGCGAGTATCCAGTAAATGCTGCGATAGTTGAGTATTCACCAAATACTGATATCAAGACACTTCTTACTTCAGCTGATGTTACATTGGCTAGTTCAAGACTTGCTGGAAGCTTTACATATAAGGTGTTTAATGAAAATCAAAATACTTTAGTGATTGGTAAAGAGAAATATAAAGAGCTTATTTTTGACTCAATAAAAGAAGATGAATTTAAATTTGCAGCTCAAAAAGTGATTGATCTTAATTCAAATTTTGAGCAGTATGAGCTTTATTTGAGGCTTGTTGATAAAGATGGTGTATGGCGTATGGCCTCATATTTTATGCCGATGGTCAATGAGCTAAATTTAGGTGCGATGCTTGATCTTCATATCTTAAATAGGGTGGCTAGAATTTTACCAGAGAATATCTTACCAAGTGGCAACTTGGCAATAAATTTGGGCAAAGAGATATTAAACTCAGATGAAAATTTTTCAAAACTTGAAGCTACACTTAAAAAGATAAGCCAAATTTCTAAATATAAAAACTATATAGAAATTCCAAATAAAGACGATATTAGCATAGAAAGTATAGTTAAGCTTACTAAAAAATTAAAAGAGCTTGGCTTTGGATTTGGTTTTGACCACTTCGAGCTTAATGCAAAAGGTATTGAGAAGCTAAAAGAATTTAACCCTGATTATGTAAAAATTCAGTCAAATGTCTTAATCGACTTCTTAAGTGATAAGTCAGGAGTAAATACAAAACAATCGCTTGACGTTGTTTTAAGCTCAAAAGACATTATTTTGATCGCAATCGGCGTTGAAGGCGAAGAGCAGAAGAAAAAACTAATTGATCTTGGCATTAAAAATATGCAAGGAATTTATATAGATGAAATCAAGAACATTGGATGATAGATGCATAGTGATAAGATAAAAGATGAGCTGCTTCAATGTTTGGTTATTTTTACCAAGCTTCATAATAATCCATATAGTGCCGATGCTTTAACTATTGGCTTGCCAGTAAAAGATGGCGATGAAATTGAGCTTTTTTCACTTAAAAGCTCAAGGTCTTTATTTTCTCGTGCTGCTTCTCGTGCTGGTTTTGCTTCTACCCTTGTAAGAAAAGATCTTGAACAAATCTCTCCTTTAGTTTTACCTTGCATTTTAATGCTTAGAGGCAAAAAAGCTTGCATCTTGCAATCTTTTAGTAAAGATAAAAAGACAGCAAATATTATAACGCCAGAACTTTCAACTGGTACTAGCACGATAGAAATAAGTAAATTAAAAGAAGAATATTTAGGCTATGCATACTATTTAAAGCGCGAGTTTGTTCCAGAGGATACTAGCTCAACAAAGCTAATTGATGCGGGCAACGACCACTGGTTTTGGGGAACTCTAAAACGTTCAAAAAAGATTTATTTTGATGTTGTTCTTGCAAGTTTTATTATAAATTTATTTGTTCTTGCTAGTCCACTTTTTACGATGAACGTATATGACCGTGTTGTGCCAAATAATGCGGTTGAGACACTTTGGGTCTTGGCACTTGGTGTAAGTGTAGTTTATGGCATAGATCTTTTTTTAAAATTTGTAAGATCATATTTTCTTGAGATTGCTGGCAAAAAGAGTGACATCATAATGAGCTCTATTTTATTTGAGCGCGTTATGGATATGAAATTTAGCAATAAACCAAAATCTGTTGGTTCATTCGCTAGTAATTTAAAAGAGTTTGATACGGTTAGAAATTTCTTCTCGTCAGCCTCATTAGCAGCCATTGTTGATCTTCCATTTGCGATCATTTTCTTGATAGTTACTTATTTTATAGGAAGCTATATCGTACTAGTGCCAATTATTATCATGATAGCTATTTTATGCTATACATTTTTTATAAAAGATCCACTTCAAAATGCCATTAAAAGTACATTTGAGGCTTCGGCTATAAAAAATGGAATTTTAATAGAGAGCCTTAGCAGTCTTGAAACCATCAAAACTCTTGGCGCTAGCGGACATATACAGTGGAACTGGGAAGAGGCAACCGGTGAGATAGCAAATAGAAGCATTAAATCAAAAATTATTACAACTTCGATAACGACTGTTACATCTTTTTTAGTGCAATTAAATACTATTGCCATCATCGTTCTTGGCGTCTATATGATACAAGATACGCATCTTACAATGGGTGGTCTTATCGCTGCAGTTATGCTTAGCTCTCGTGCTATCGCTCCTATGGGACAGGTAGCTTCACTAGCTGCAAATTTTGAGCAGACAAAAACAGCCTATCAAAGTCTTAGTAAGATTATGCAAATGCCTGTTGAAAGGCCAGAAGGTAAAAAATTTGTTAGAAGAAATTCTTTTGATGGAAAGATCGAGTTTAAAAATGTAAGCTTTACATATCCAGATACCACAAAAGGTTCGCTTGATAGGATAAATTTTGTTATTCAGCCAGGTGAAAAAGTTGGCATTATAGGCAAAAATGGCTCTGGAAAGACTACTTTGCAAAAGCTCATTTTGGGACTTTACTCACCAACTGAAGGCTCAGTGCTAATTGATGGTATTGATATTAATCAAATCGATCCAGCCGATCTTAGGCGAAACATCGGCTATGTTCCGCAAGATGTTGTGCTCTTTAAAGGAACGGTTAGAGAAAATATTGTTCAAAAAGCACCATATGTTGATGATATTCAGATTATAAAAGCAGCTAAAGTAAGCGGAGTTGATGAATATGTAAATGCCCATCCACTTGGATTTGACATGCCAGTCTTTGAAAGAGGTGACGGCATAAGTGGCGGACAGCGTCAAAGTATAGCTGTGGCTAGGGCATTTTTATTGGATAGTCCTATTATTTTGCTTGATGAGCCAACAAATTCTCTTGATAATACGGTTGAAAATAAGTTAAAAATAAATTTAAAGACAAATACAGCAAATAAAACGATGCTGCTTGTTACACATAGGACGTCGATGCTAGATCTCGTTGATAGACTTATAGTTATGGATAATGGCAAAATTTTATTGGACGGACCAAGAGATGAAGTTTTAGCAAGACTTAGTGGGAAGTGATCATGCAAGAAGATATCAAGAATAAACAAAATGAAAATTCAAAAACTGAAAAAAGATTAATTTCTGAAAATAACATAAAAGAACAAGAAGAAGCTAGTAATAAAATTTTAAATAGCGTAGATGATATAAAGTCGAATCTTCAAACAAAAAATTATGATGCTTATGATTTGAAATTTATGTCAAGTCTTTCCGAGGCTGTTTTGGCTAAAGCTCCATCTACATCTAAAAAGATACTCTATACAGTTGCTATAACTATGTTTTGGCTTCTTGTTTGGGCCTCTTGGGCACAAATAGATGAGATCACAAGAGGCAGTGGTAAAATCATCCCATCTGGAAAAAACCAAGCGATACAAAATCTTGAAGGTGGTATAGTCGATCAAATTTTTGTAAAAGAGGGTGACGAAGTTAAGAAAGATCAAATTTTAATAAGGCTAGATAATAAAAATTTTACGAGTAGTTATGGTGAGTCAAAACTAAGACTTGATGAACTTCAAGCAAAATTTATGAGACTTGATGCTGAGGCGAATGATAAGGAATTTGACTATGACGAAGCTAGAGATGCGAATAATAGTAAAGCCATAAGATATGAGCTAAGTTTGCATAATTCAAATATCGATCACTTAAATGAACAGATAGGAATTTTAACAGAGCAAATTCATCAACGCCAGAGTGAGTTGGTCGAACTAAAAAATAAAATTTCTCAAACTCAAAATAGCTACAACCTTGTTCTAAAAGAAAAGGCCATTATGGAGCCAATCTTTAAAAAAGGTCTTGTTAGTGAGGTTGAATACATCCAGCTTCAAAGACGCGTAAATGATCTAAGAGGCGAGCTCGATGCTGCCGTTCTTGCCGTACCAAGAGTTGAATCAACTATAAAAGAAGCGAAAAATAAGATCGAAGAAGCAAAACTTGCTTTTAAAAACAATGCAAAAAAAGAGCTAAATGAAGTTTCAGCAGAGATCGCAAGGATTAATGAATCACAAATCAGCCTAAGCGATAGAGTAGAAAGAACATATGTAAGATCTCCAGTAAATGGTATCGTTAGTAAGATGATGGTTCATACAGTATCAGGAGTTATCAAGCCTGGTGAAAATATTGCTGAGATCGTTCCTCTTGAAGATAAACTGGTTGCTGAAGTAAAAGTAAAACCAGCTGATGTTGCGTTTTTGAGGCCTGGGCTTGATACGATGGTTAAATTTACGGCTTATGATTTTAGTATTTACGGTGGTTTAAAAGGCAAAGTAACGCAGATTAGTGCCGATACGGAGACTAATGAAAAAACTGGCGAGAGCTATTATTTGGTCAGGATAGAAACTGAGAAAAATTATCTTGGTAGCGAAGAAAAGCCACTTAGGATAAAAGTTGGTATGATAGTTTCAGCTGATATCATTACCGGTAAAAAGACAATACTTGATTATTTATTAAAGCCTATTTTAAAGGCAAAACAAAATGCCTTAACGGAGAGGTAATGGGTAAGATCGCTTTTTATGATAAGAAATTTAGTGAATATGAGATTGAAAAATTTCAAAATTTACAAAATTTCTACCTCATAAAAGATGATCATTGCTGCGATATAGTTAATGATGAAATTGAACGATTTAAATTTAGTGAT
>NZ_PIRR01000027.1:0-26273 GCF_003048555.1 Campylobacter concisus
TAGGAAGTGGTTGGTTAAGAGGCCTTCGATCTTGCCACCAAGTGGGCAAGCTTTAGGTGAGTCAGAGTGGATCTTGAAAAGTTTTTCTTTATCATTTACTGCGTTGAAAATTTGAAGGAGGGTTAGGATTCTTTATTTAATATTTTAAATAAGCTTACTATTGAATATTTTAAAAACCTAGTTAAATTTATAAAAAACTCTATTTAGATAAAGTCCTTCAGCTGGAGCTGGGATACGAGTTAGAGCGGAGCATCCGTTAAGTGAAGCATTGATGAGCTCAGCACCATTTTTGATACTTAAAGCTTTAAGCAGATTTGCAACCATAAGCCGTACTTGTGCGCGTAAAAATCCATTCGCTTTAAAAACGATGATAGTTTGGTTTTTGTATTCATAACAAAATGCCTTAAAAATTTCTCGTACTGGGCTTTTTGTATTACTTCCTGTTTTCATATAGGAGCTAAAATCATGCTTGCCAACAAAATTAGATAAAATTTCATTTGCTTTTTTGATATCAAATTTTGGCAAAAAGACTTTATAATTTGAGCTAAAAACATCAAATTCTCCATGATCTATAATGTATCTATAGGACCTTGCTACGGCGTCAAATCTTGCTTGAAAATTTTCATCAACTAAATTTATACGTTTTATATGAATATTTGGATGAGCATGGCGGTTGATTAGCTCTTTTAGATGCTCAAAATTTTTAAAATGATCGCCACAAGTTACGCTTGAACTTTGATTGATCGCATGGACGTTTTTGTCTGTACGTGAGCTAGAGACTATTTTTTCAAATATTCCAACGTGAGCTAGAGCATGCGAAAGCTCATTTTCTACGCCATTTTCATGTGGCTGAGTTTGCGAGCCTTGAAATTTGGAGCCATCATAGCTATAAATTAGTTGGATTTTCATTAGTATCTTCGCATGATCTTGGCTTTAAAAAGCAAAATTCCTGCCAACAAAAAGACGAAAAATATGAGTGGAATCGCAAAAGCTGGTTTTGATGAAAATAGCATTATGAGCGTAAAATAGCCAAATAAAACGCCAAACGTACCAACATAAACCATACCCTTTTCATATCTATAAGTAACGATGCCAAAGCTTATAGCAAAAAGTGTACTGGCAAGTGGAAATAGTGCAACAAGTACATACGTACTAAAATCTTTTCTTCTTTTTTCACTACTATTTGCCTCCGTCCAGTACTCTTTTATACTTCCTATATCACTTATCTCTTCACTTTGGGCAGTCCTTATCTTCATAGATTTGAAGTTGCTTTCATGATAAATTTCATCTTTTATATCATACATTTTTCCATCTGCCAAAGAAAGTTCGATGCTTTGATTTGTATTAGTGATCTTTGCGTTTTTTGCAGTGATTAAGCGTTGGGAGTCTTTAATGTAAGGATTAAACATCACGATATCTTTATAGGTAGTGCCGTTGTTGTCTTGCATTTCACTACCCACATAGACCATCCAGTCAGAAAATTTTTGTCCAAACTGGGTTGGCTTTAAATTTAGCTTTGCGACAGTCTTTTTATAATCAATAAAATTTGCATTTAGCTGTGCGGCTATTGGTATCATTATGGTAGCGATTATAAGTAGAGCGGTGCTTAAAAACGCTGAAAATATTAAAAAAAATTTAGCAATCTTATTTGGTGAGCCACCAAGCGTAAAAATAACGATACTTTCATTCTCTTTTGATAATCTAAAAAGAGTCATCGCAAGTGATACAAAAAATGCGATAGGCACGACAAAAAGTAACACGCGTGGAAGCATAAATGAGTAGAGTTTAAAAAGCTCACCAAAGCTGATCTCAATGTAAGAAGTGATACGCGCGATCTGGATGAAAAATACGATCGACATGATCAAAAAAAGCGTACTAAATAGCGACGCAAAAGTCCCTAGGAAGTTAAACAAAAGATATCTATTCACTCTACTCATAAATAAACCTTAAAATTTCTAAAATTTGCTCTTTAAAAGCGTATGTAATAAGTAAGCCAAGACTTAAAAATGGCACAAAAGCCAGCTCATAGCCCTTTTTTTGAACGAGCGCATAGACTGGAAGCGTAAGAAGCGCTGCCAAATAGATCGCCACTAGAGCCAGTTTGGCTGGCAAGATAGCTCCGATGATCGCTGCTATAAAGATATCTGCACTACCCATCGCTTCTTTTTTTATGGCAAAACTTACGACAAATCTAAGCACCCAAAAGATAAGTGCAAAAAGGAATAAATTTAAAATCTGGGCAAAATTTCCTTTAAATATAAAAAGCATTAGAGCGTAGATAAGTGCGAAAAATAGCGCCGCAAAAAGAAGTGGATCTGGCACGGCTTTATATCTTATGTCTATGACGCTAAGAGCTAGTAGCATGATAAAGCAAAGCCCTAAAAATAGCGCATAAAGCAAGGTTTCTACGCTTAAAATTTCGCCGCACTCTTTTAAAAAACAGATCAAAAAAAGTATCCCAGAAACTAGCTCGATCACTGGATAGATGAGGCTTATTTTTTGCTTACAAAAGGCACATTTGCCGCCTAAAAATATCCACGAAAAAATTGGAACATTGTGATAAAAATTTAGCTTATGGTCGCAGTTTGGGCAATGAGAAGCTGGAAAATTTATGCTCTCATTTCGTGGCAAGCGATATATCAGCACATTTGAAAATGAGCCCACGCAAATACCCAAAACAAAAGCAAAAGCGGCAAAAAAGATGACTAAATTATCCATTATCTCGCTAAACTCCGCCAAATCTTCGCTCTATATCTTTAAATTTAGCAACGATACTTGCAAGCTCATCCTTACTAAAGTCAGGCCAAAGTGTGGGCGTAAAAAATAGCTCTGCGTAGCTTGCCTGCCAGAGCATGAAATTTGAAAGCCTACTTTCGCCACCAGTTCTAATGAGAAGATCCACCGGCTCACTCTCATCAAGTGCTGCATTTAGGCTTGCTTCGTTTATATCTACACCTTCTAAAGTTAGCTTTCTTGCAGCTCTAATGATCTCATCTTTTGAGCCGTAGTTTATAGCTAAATTTAATAATAAATTTTTATTCTCTCTTGTAGCGTTTTTGGTGATTTCTATCTCGTTTTTTAGCTCATCGCTAAATGGCGAAATGTCACCAATCGTGTTAAATTTGATCCCATTTTTTATAAAGTCAGCACGCTTTAAAATGAGAAATTTCTTAAGCAAATTCATCAAAAACTCAACCTCTTTTTGCGGCCTTTTCCAGTTTTCAGTACTAAACGCGTAAAGGCTTAAAATTTTCACTCCATTATCGATACAAAATTCGCACATATCGCTTACTACATTTGCTCCAGCTTCGTGCCCATTTGTCCGTAAAAATCCACGTTTTTTAGCCCAGCGTCCATTTCCATCCATGATAATAGCAAGGTGGTTTAATTCATTCAATCTTTAACCTTTTATATCAATAATTTGTTCTTTTTTGCTCCAAAGAGCACTCACATTTTGCACTGTTATGTTGGCGCTAAATTCACTTTTTAGCAAGCTAGCTACATTATTAAATGGAGTCGCGATCTCGCATAAAGCTTCATCTTTAAATTTAAAAATAAGTGGAGCAAAATTTGAAAATATTAAAAAAATTTTCATATCATTCTCATCTTTTTTTAGCTGAAAAACGCCGTTTATGCCATTATAAATAAATGGTATATGCACGACATTTTCTTGCAGAGCAAAGAGCATCTTTGCTAGCACTTTCATCTCGTCTTTTGTTTTAGCTTCACTTAGACTTTTAAATAAATGGTCATAAAACCACGATAAATTCTCATTTTCTATCAAATTTTCGATAAGATTTAGCCCATCAGCCAAGACATCTTCGTCTAAAATTCTTGGCTTTTCGTATAAATTTTTTATGACGATATTTTCGCCCTGGCTTTGCACCTCGCCCCAGTATCTCGAGCCTACGTTTAGCTCTTTTGCGCTTTTTGTGTTTAAATTTCTATTTGCAAAATTTAAAATGTATCTGTTAAAACCGATCTTTTGGCTTACTAAGATACTAAGCGGAAGTGACGAATTTATAGCTACTAACGGTGAATTTGCATTTTTTGCTATTTTTTGAATGCGAGAAATTTTCTCTATCATAAATTTGCCGCTAGCTCCACGATATGTCTTGCGATCTCGTCTTTTGTGGCAAGCGGTAGCAAAGTTTCATTATTTTTCGTGATGAAATTTACCTCATTTTGCTCGCTTGCAAAGCCATTTTTCTCACCCAATATATTTAGACAAACTGCGTCAAGCCCCTTTTGCTCTAGCATTGCTCTAGCGTTTTTGTGTGCGCTCTCACTTGAGATTTCAAGCTTAAAGCCGATCTTTTTGCATTTAAACTCTTTTAAGCTTTGCAAAATATCTACATTTCTCTTTAGACTTAAGCTTAAAATTTCGCCGACGTCTTCTTTTTTTATCTTGCCATCAATTTTTGTCGGCATAAAATCGCTTACTGCAGCACACATCACAAGTAAATTTGCACTCTCACACTCGCTCTTGCAAAGCTCTAAAAGTTCGCTACTTGAGCTAAATTTTAAAATCTCAAATGGCTCGTTTGCGGTTTCAAAGCTAGCAAGTAGCGTAACATCAGCACCAGCGTAGTAAAAAGCCCTTGCAATCGCCATCGCCATCTTACCGCTTGAGAAATTTGTAATGGCTCTAACGTCATCTATCTTTTCTGTCGTTGCGCCACCAGTGATCACTACTTTTTTACCTACAAAAAGAGGCTTGCTAAGCTTTTTTATCGCCGCTTCAACTATCACTTCAGGGCTTGCAAGACCGCCCTTGCCAATATCTCCGCAAGCTAGAGTTTTAAGAACCGGCTCAACTATTAAAGCGCCGTTTTTCTTTAAAATTTCAAGTGAGTTTTGCGTAGCGAAGTGCTCGATCATATTGTTATTTGCAGCCGGAGCTACAACTAAAGGCACGTGTGAGGCGGCGATTAGCGTTTGCATAAAGACATTGTCACAGATGCCAGCTGCTAGCTTATTTATCGTATTTACCGAGGCAGGTGCGATGAGGACTAGATCCATTTTAGAGTAGGCTATGTGATTTACGCCATCTTGCCAGTTTTGAGTTTGAGAGCTTAAAATTTTATGCTCGCTTAGCGCCTCAAAGCCGCTTGCACTGCAAAATTTAAGCACTCCGTCACTTAAAGCCACATAAACATCAGCGCCTTTCTTTTTAAGTAGCGATAAAATTTCAAATACCTTATAAAAGGCGATACTGCCGCAAACGGCAAGTAAAATTTTCTTATTTTTTAACATCGTCTTTGCCAAAGAATTTCTCAAAAAAGCCGCTTTTGTTCTCTTGACGACCTCTGCTGATAGCTAGAGCTCCGCTCTCAACGTCTTTTGTGATGGTGCTACCTGCTGCGATGATGACGTTATCAGCAATATTTACAGGGGCAACTAGCTGCGTATCTGAGCCAACAAATACGTTTTTGCCGATTTTGGTTTTGTACTTAGCTTTGCCGTCGTAATTGCATGTGATTGTGCCACACCCGATGTTTGTGCCGCTTTCTATCTCACAGTCGCCAAGATAGCTCAAATGTCCAGCTTTTACGCCGTTAAGAACACCTTTTTTAACCTCGACGAAATTTCCTATATGCGTGTCAGAAATTTCAGAATTTGGTCTGATGTGAGCTAGCGGACCGATGTCTGAGTTTTTGATGACGCTGCTTTCTATTACTGATGAGCTTTTGATGATGCTCTCAGTGATGACGCACTCACCAAGGATGCTTACGTTTTCTTCTAGCACGCATTCGCCTTCAAATTTAACTCTGCTGTCTATGAAAATGCTCTCAGGCATGCGCATCAAAACGCCAGCCTTCATCAAATCTTGCTTGATCTCGTCTTGCATTATTTTTTCAGCGATGCTAAGCTGAAATTTATCATTTATGCCCATAAAATTTTGCTCATTAACATTTACTGCAACGCACTTTAAGCCTTTTTCATTTGCTATTTTTATGGCGTCAGTTAGGTAGTACTCTTTTTGCGCGTTTTGGTTGCTTATGAGCGGTAGAATTTGCTCTAGTGCTTCGCGCTTAAAGCAGTAGCAGCCAGCATTTACGCTTTTTATAGCAAGTTGCGCTTCGCTCGCATCTTTTTGCTCGACGATACCTTCAACTTTGCCGTTTTTTATGATGACTCTACCGTACCCAAAAGGATTTGCTGCTTCAAATGAGCTCATAACCACGTCAGCTTCAGCATTTGCTAGACGCATTAGATCGGTTGATTTTACAAGAGGCATATCGCCACAAGTTACAAGCACCTTTTCGCCGCTTAAATTTACGCTTTTTATCGCTCCAGCAGTGCCTGGGAAATTTGCTAGATCTTGCTCAAAAATTTTAGTTTGAGGGAAAATTTCTTTTATCTTTTTGCTAATTAACTCTTTTTCGTAGTGAAGCACGACACTAACGTCATTTGTGATCGCATAAGCTTGCTTTAAGATGTGAATGATCATTGGCTCACCGCAAAGTTCAAATAGAACTTTTGGGCGTTTTGATTTCATTCTTGTGCCAAGACCAGCTGCTAAAATTATGATTGAAGTATTGTTCATTTTTAAGCCTTTTAACGTTAAAAATTTCGCAGATTGTAGCAAAAAATGGCAAACATTTTTTTTAATTTAACGATTGTTTCAACAAAAAGCTAATAAAATAGCAATTCTTAAGAATTTATAAATAAAGCGAGTTTAAATGGATTTAGGAACCGTCGTCGGCTGGGTTTTGACCCTGGTGCTTTTGTTTGGATCAATGGCGATAGGCGTTGGTATAGGACCATACATCGATATTCCTTCTGTGATGATCGTTTTTGGTGGTACTATCGGCGTTATGATGGTTGGCTTCAAGATGGAGACGCTTAAAGGAATTGGTAAATTTTATGGCATTGCTGTTAAGCCATCAGTCGTAGTAAATTTACCTGAGACTATAAAAAAAATAGTTGATTATTCAACTAAAGCTAGACGTGATGGTATCTTATCGCTTGAAAGCGAAGTAAATAATGAGACAAATCAGTTTTTAAAAAGAGGCCTCTCAATGGCGGTCGATGGCAATGAGCCAGATGCGATCAGAGCACTTTTAGAGATCGATATTGATCAAACTAGTACAAGACATTCAAATAATATTAAAATTTTTGAGCAAGTCGGCGGTTTTGCGGGTGCTATGGGTATGATCGGTACGCTCATTGGTCTTGTTGCGATGCTTCTTAACATGTCAGATCCTAGTGCGATCGGCCCATCAATGGCGGTTGCCTTGCTTACGACACTTTATGGTGCGATGATAGGTAACATCATAGGTGCGCCTGTGGCAAATATCCTCTCTATTCGCGATGCTGATGAAGCACTTGAAAAACAAGTCGTACTTGAGGGAATCATGTCGATACAAGCAGGTGATAATCCAAGAACGCTTGAAGCTAAGCTCTTAGCATTTTTACCACCAAAAGATAGAAAAAGTCAGTTTGAATAATGGGTAAGTTAATAAAACCAGAAGAGTGTCCAAAATGTATGCCTGAGTGGCTAGCTGCTTTTGGTGACCTCATGTCACTTTTGCTTTGTTTTTTCGTTTTATTACTTTCTATGGCGACAATGGATGCTAAAAAGATGGAGGCCGCTGTTGGCTCACTAGCTGGTGCTTTAAGTGTGCTTGAAGGTGGTGCTAGGCCTGAAAATCAGATAGAAAAAGAGACAGATCCAGAAAATACTCGTGCAAAAAAGATAAGTAAGCAAAAGGGCTCACAAAGTGAGCTAAATATGAATGTTAAAAAGATAAATGAGTTACTAGCTGCTAGTGGGGCACCTGAGATTACGATGGAAGAGAGCGAAGATGGCTTTATCGTAAGGCTTCCAGCGGCTATGCTTTTTGAGAAAGATAGTGCTGAAATTTCTGGTGAAGATGCGAAGCTATTTTTAAAACGAATAGGCATGATTGTGGCGAAAATGCCTAATGATGTAAAAGCCGATATTATCGGCCATACAGATAATATAGAACCAAGCAAAGACTCAGCTTATAAAAATAACTGGCAGCTTTCAACTGCAAGGGCTTTAAGCGTGGTTGAAGAGCTAATCAACGATGGCGTGCCACAAAATAGGATAATAGCTTCTGGCAAAGCTTCGTTTGATCCGATCGCTAGCAACAGCACAGAAGATGGCAGAGCTAAGAATAATAGGGTAGAAATTCACTTCATATCGCTTGAGCCAAAAAATAAAGAGGCTACTAAGAAAAGTATCCTTGATATGAGGAATTAGTCGTGAAAGCACTGCTTGCTTTAGCGGTTTTACTTTGCACGGTTTTTGGGGCTGATCCTGCACTACCAACTATAAATTTAAGTCTAAATTCTCCAACAAATGCCGAGCAACTTGTAAATTCTCTAAACGTTTTACTAATCCTCACCGCACTTGCACTCGCTCCTTCGCTCATTTTTATGATGACAAGTTTTTTAAGGCTTGTTATCGTATTTTCTTTTTTGCGCCAAGCGATGGGCACGCAACAAGTGCCTCCTTCAACAGTGCTCATCTCGCTTGCGATGGTTCTTACATTTTTTATCATGGAGCCAGTTGGGCAAAGAAGCTACGATGAGGGCATAAAGCCTTATATAGCTGAGCAGATAGGCTATGAAGAGATGCTTGATAAAAGCTTAAAGCCATTTAAAGAATTTATGGTGAAAAACACAAGAGAAAAAGACCTTGCGCTTTTCTTTAGGATTAGAAATTTGCAAAATCCAGCAAATATTGAAGAGATACCGCTAAGCATCGCAATGTCGGCTTTCATGATAAGTGAGCTAAAGACATCTTTTGAGATAGCGTTTTTGCTCTATTTGCCATTTTTAGTTATCGACATGGTCGTAAGCTCAGTACTGATGGCTATGGGTATGATGATGCTTCCTCCTGTAATGATCTCACTACCATTTAAACTGCTTATATTTGTGCTTGTTGATGGCTGGAATTTACTAATAGGAAATCTTGTAAAAAGCTTTCACTAATGAAAAAATTTTTATTCATTTTTTTGCCGATATTTTTGCTTGGTTCAAATTTAAGCATGATCGCAAATAAAGCTACACAAAATGAAATTTCAAAGATCAAAGAGTTTGAGCTAAAAAGAGCAAATTTAAACGATGAAGCCACATTAAGCTCATATATGCCAAGCCTTAGCTTAGAGGGCTCATACGGCAAAAATGCAAGCACTTTTCCAAGTATAGTCGCTAAAGAGTCAGCCGGTGTGCTAGCTAGGATTGATTTTTTACTATATGATGGCGGGGCTAGAGAGGCTAGGCTAAAGATGAGCCAGCTTTTAAAAAACAAAGCCGCCATAGCAAGTAATGAAGCTAAAAATTATCTTGCACTTAAGGCTGTAAATTTATACTTTAATGCTCTAGCACTTGAAAATATAATCGCGGCCAAGCAGGCTCAGGCAAATTTTTTAAAAGGCGTTTTAGATAAGCTTGAAAAGGCAAACATTGCAGGCCTTACCGCGAAAGATGAGCTTGAAAATGTAAAGGCTAAATATTACTTAGCTAATAGCACACAGCTTGAATACAAAAACAAAATGGAGCAAATCTTAAATGAAATAAATTTGCTAACTGGTGAGAAAATTTTGCCAGTAGCTGGAGCAAAGATGGCTGATATTAGCTCAAATTTAGCTTCAAAAAATGCCGAGCTTGATAGACTAAGCCAAGATATATTTTTAGGCGAAGCTAAGCTTAGCGAGACAAGAGCTGGCTTTTTGCCTCAAATTTTGCTTTATGACACATATGGATTTTATAAAAATAATTACGATATCGATCTAGGCAGATTTAGTTCTTACCGCTCATACGTGGATAAATACCTAAAAGAAGATACTCATGGCAATAAATTTGGTATCGCTTTTAAATGGAAAATTTTTGATTTTTTCGCCACTAGCAAGATGAGTCAGGCCCAAAAGATCGCGCTTGATGAGGCAAGGCTAAATTTGGAGTACAAAAAGCGTGAAAACGAGACAAGGCTTAAAAATTTGCAAAGTGAAATCGTGGTACTTACTTCAAAAATCGTTTCACTAAACGAATATGTAAAAGCAAGCGATTTGGCATTAAAAGCTAGCTATGAGAAGTATAATTCTGGGCTTTTGGGATATAGCGACCTACTTGAGGCGCTTTCTCAAAAATTTGATGCCATTAGCCTTTTTGAGAGCGCAAAGGATGAGCTTGAAATCAAAAAAGCGGAGTTCTTTTTTGAAAATGGTGAGCCGATTTTAGAGAGGATTAGAGATTGAAAAAGCTGATAATTTTGATGATATTTGGCATTTTTTCATTTGCTAGTGAAGAAATTTTTGCTGATTTTGAAGTCTATGCTAAGCAAAGCTCAAAGCTTGCATTTGAGGGTAGTGGCAAGGTGGATAAAATTTTTGTAGATGTATCAAGCCATGTTAAAAAAGGTGACGTGCTAGCTATTCTTGATCAAAGTAGTCTAGAAATCGCTCTTAAAAAGGCAAAAAATGATCTTGAGCTAGCAAAAAATGCTAGTGAATTTGCAAAAAATACTTTAAATAAATTTACTCAAGTAAGGGACGTCACTTCAAAGCAAGAATTTGACGAGGTAAAGTATAAATTTGACGAAGCGATACTTCGGGTTCAAAGTGCACAAATTGCTATTTTAAATGCACAAGATCGCCTTAAAAAAGCTGTTTTAAAAGCTCCTTTTGATGGTGTTATCGCTAGTAAAAACATTGAGCTTGGAGAGAGTGTTTCGCCGCTTCAGCCAGCCTTTGTCTTAAACTCTGAAGAGGTTAAAATTTTAATAGCGATCGATGAAAAATATGTAAATTTAGTAAAAGTTGGCGATACATTTAAATTTAAACTTGACGCAACAAGCGATGAAAAAGAGGTAAAAATCGCTCTCATCTATCCAGAGATAAAAAGAGAGACTAGAAAATTTTACGCCCAGGCTTATGACAGCGGACTAAAGCCAGGCATGTTTGGTCAAGGAAAAGTGATAATCGGCGAAAATAAATGATAAAAACAGCCATCAACCGCCCTATAACTACATTAATGGTTTTTTTAAGCCTCGTTGTCTTTGGAATTTATTCTCTGAAGACGATGAATGTAAATTTATACCCGCAAGTAAATATCCCAATCGTTAAGATCACAACCTACGCAAACGGCGATATGAACTACATCAAGACAAAGATCACGCAAAAGATCGAGGACGAGGTCTCAAGCATCGAGGGGATAAAAAAGCTTTACTCAACTAGTTTTGACAACCTAAGTGTGGTTAGCATCGAATTTGAACTAAATAAAGACTTAGAGGGTGCAACAAATGACGTCCGTGACAAGATGCAAAAGGCACGTCTAAATGCAAACTACGAGATAGAAAAGCTAAATGGCCTATCTTCAGCCGTCTTTAGTCTCTTTATCACAAGGCTTGATGGCAATGAAACTAAGCTAATGCAAGAGATCGATGACGTGGCAAAGCCGTTTTTGGAGCGCATTAGCGGCGTTTCAAAGGTCAAGACAAATGGCTTTTTAGAGCCAGCGGTGAAAATTTTACTTGATAGATTTAAACTTGATAAAAACGCCCTTAGTGCAAACGAAGTGGCAAATTTGATAAAGGTTGAAAATTTAAAAGCGCCGCTTGGCAAGATAGAAAATGAACAGATCCAAATGGCGATCAAGTCAAATTTTAGCGCCAAAAGCGTAGATGAGATAAGAAATTTAACGATCAAACAAGGGGTCTTTTTAAAAGATATCGCAAGCGTTGATCTTGCTTACAAAGATGCAAATGAAGCTGCGATAATGGATAAAAAAAGTGGCGTTTTACTTGGTCTTGAGCTAGCCCCAGACGCAAACGCTCTAACCGTGATCGCTCTAGCTAAGTCAAAGCTAGATCAGTTTAAAAGCCTGCTTGGCAGCGAATACGACGTAAAAATAGCTTATGATAAGAGCGAAGTGATACAAAAGCACATCGATCAAACCGCCTTTGATATGATCCTTGGCGTCTTGCTAACTATCGTGATCGTATATCTGTTTTTAAGAAATTTCTCGATCACTATCATCTCAGTCGTAGCGATCCCAACTAGTATCGTAGCAACATTTTTTATCATAAACGCCCTAGGATACGACATAAACCGCTTAAGTCTTATAGCGCTAACGCTAGGCATTGGAATTTTCATCGATGATGCGATCGTTGTCACTGAAAATATCGCTAGCAAGCTAAAAGATGAACCAAATGCCCTAAAGGCAAGCTTTGCAGGCATAAAAGAGATAATATTTAGCGTCTTTGCGATCTCGCTCGTTCTGCTTTGCGTCTTTGTGCCTATCGCCTTTATGAGTGGCATCGTTGGCAAGTACTTTAACTCATTTGCGATGAGCGTGGCAGCTGGCATCGTCATCTCGTTTTTTGTGAGTATATTTCTTGTGCCAACGCTTAGTGCAAGGTTTGTAAATGCTAAACAAAGTAGCTTTTTTCTAAAGAGCGAGCCATTTTTTGAGGCACTTGAAAATTTCTATGAGAAAATTTTAGCTTTAGCACTTAAATTTAAGCTCATATTTTTAGCTATAACGCTTGCGGTCGTTGTTTGCTCATTTGCTCTGGCTAAATTTGTAGGCGGCGACTTCATGCCAAGCGAGGATAACTCAGAGTTTAATATCTACTTTAAGCTTGATCCCTCACTTAGCCTGCAAGCTAGCAAAGAGAGGCTAAAAGATAAAATTTCACTCATAAATACCGATCCTCAGGTCGCTTACGCCTACTTCATCCTTGGCTACACAGACGCCAAACAGTCTTATCTTGTAAAAGCTTACGTTAGGCTAAAGGAGCTAAAAGATAGAGCTAATCACGAGCGACAAAATGCCATCATGCAGAGGTTTCGCGACAAGCTAAAGAGTGACGATATGAGCGTCATCGTGGCTGATCTGCCTGTGGTTGAAGGCGGCGATGTGCAGCCAGTAAAGCTTACTATCACTTCTGAAAATGGTAAAGAGCTAGAGAAATTTGTGCCAAAGATTAGCAAAATGCTAAAAGAGATAAACGACGCAACGGACGTAAATTCGCCCGAAGAAGATCTGCTAAAACGCGTGCAAATCTCTATCGATGAAGATAAGGCTAAGAGGCTAAATTTAGATAAAGCCAGCGTTGCAAGCGCCGTTTATAGCGCATTTAGCGAGAACGAGGTCTCTGTTTTTGAAAACGAAAATGGCAAAGAGTATGAGCTTTATATGCGCCTTGATGATAAATTTAGAAGCGATACAAATGATATCTTAAAGACCAAGATAAGAAGCAAAGAGGGCTTTTTTGTCACACTTGGCGATGTGGCGACGATTAGTTTTGAGCAAAAGCCAGCTAGTATTTCTAGATTTAATAGAGCTGATGAGATAAAATTTTTAGCAAATACCAAAAATAACGCTCCGCTAAATAGCGTGGCAAATGAAATTTCAAAGAAGCTTGATGAAATTTTGCCAGCAAATTTCAAGTATAAATTTCTTGGATTTGTCGAGCTGATGGACGATACAAACGCCTCTTTTATCTTTACAGTAAGCGCTAGTGCGGTGCTTATTTACATGGTGCTAGCTGCACTTTATGAGAGCTTTTTGCTGCCATTTCTCATCATGCTCGCCATGCCACTTGCCTTTTGTGGCGTCGTGATTGGCCTTTTTATAAGCGGCAATCCATTTAGCCTATTTGTCATGGTTGGCGTCATCTTGCTCTTTGGCATGGTCGGTAAAAACGCCATTTTGGTAGTTGATTTTGCAAACCACTTTGCAAATAGTGGCATAGAGGCGAACGAAGCTGTAAAAATGGCTGCAAAAAAGCGCTTAAGGGCTGTTTTGATGACCACTTTTGCGATGATATTTGCTATGCTACCACTTGCACTTAGCAGAGGAGCTGGCTTTGAGGCCAACTCGCCTATGGCTATAAGCATCATCTTTGGGCTCATTAGCTCGACCTTGCTAAGCTTGCTTGTCGTGCCAGTGCTCTTTGCTTGGGTTTATAATCTTGATAAATTTATAAGAAAATTTTATGAAAGGGAGAGAATTTGAAGAAAATTTTAGCTGTTTTGCTCTTTGCTTTGCCTCTTTGGGCTGGAAATTTACTAGAGATCATCGCTCTAGCGCAAAGTGCGAAGCTTGAGAGTTTGAAAGAATTTAATAAAAATGAATATATAAATAAAAATAAGAGTAAAAAGCTAAATTTATCCCTTGATGGCAGATATACCTTTGTGCCTGATGAGATAAAGGGCGGATATATGACAAAGGCTGGATCGATCACGGCAAAGGTTGAGTATCTTATCTTTGACGGCGGTGCGAGCGAGGCTGCTGATAAAATTTTAGACCACAAGGGCGTGGAGAAAATTTACAAAGACGAAGAGCTGATGAATCTCACCGCTTTTCAGGTCGCAAAGGTTTATTTCAACGCCATTGCCCTAAATTCACTTATAAATTTAGAGACAAAATTTGTAGATAGCTTTGCTAAGGCTGCGACTGAAAATGAGTTTTGGTTTGAGTATGGCGAGATAAATAAAGCTGAGTTTGATGCGATAAATTTCACTCTTGATAAAAAAAGAGCTGAGCTTGACGAGCTTGGGCTTAAGCTAGCAGAGCTAAACTCAAGGATAAATTTGCTCTCAAATGGCGAGATCGGCTTTAATGCTGGCTCAAAGATAATGATGCCTGATTTTAGTAAAGATGATATAAGCGCAAAACTTGGGGCAATGGAGCAAGAAAAATTTATAAAAGAGCAAGAAAATGAGAAGCAAAAGAGCAAATTTGCTCCAAAAATTTACTTAAAAGATACGCAAAGTGTGAATAATAACAGCTTTAAAAAAGGTGAGAGGACGACTTCGCAGATGATAGGCGCTTACGCTGATGCGAACAGGCCTAGAGTGGAATTTGAGTGGAAGCTGCCTGATAGCTTAAGTCTTAGCAAGCAAAGTCAAGCTAAACGCATAGAAGAGCAAAAGGCGGCACTTGATCTAAGCGATGAGGAAAATAGGATAATCACTCGCCTAAAAGAGCTAGAAAGCACGATCAAAGGCTTAAATGCAAAGTTAAATTTGCAAGATTTGAAGCAAGATAAGCTTGATAGTGATTTTGTTGATCTGCTAAATGGGTATCTTGATGGTGAGATAAAATATGAAGAATTTTTGTTTGTGAGTGAGAAAAATTTTAGCGACAGGGCAAATTTTATACTTGATGGCGATTTACTTGAGCTAAACAAGCTTGAGTATTTTTTTGAATGTGCAAGAAAAATAAATGAGGTGATAATTGAATAAACTGATCTTTGTAACCATTTTGTGGGCATTTAGCTTTAGTTTGATAGGTGAGTTTTTAGCTGGCAAGGTTGATAGCTATTTGGCTGTTTTTATTCGGGTTGCGCTTGCGAGCTTAGTCTTTTTGCCATTTACAAAATTTCGTGGTATCAGTCCAAAGCTAGCATTTGGCATAATGGCGATCGGAGCGGTGCAAATAGGACTTATGTATCTATTTTATTACAATTCATTTTTGTATCTAAGCGTGCCAGAAGTCGCACTTTTTACCATTTTTACGCCGTTTTACGTGACGCTCATATACGACGCATTTAGCTTTAAATTTAGACCACTTTATCTATTTAGCGTTGGTGTTGCGGTTTTTGGAGCTTTGGTTATAAAATATGGCGCTATAAACGATGGTGTATTAAAGGGTTTTTTGCTAGTGCAAGCGGCAAATATCTGCTTTGGAGCAGGGCAGAGTGCATATAAGGCACTTTTAGAAAAATTTGACGTGGACCAAAAAAATGTCTTTGGCTACTTTCACTTTGGGGCATTTTTTGTAGCTATCGTTGCGCTTCTTACTCTTGGCAATCCAGCCAAATTTTCACTTACTTCAACGCAAATTTTAGTGCTTCTCTGGCTTGGCATAGTCGCTAGTGGAGTTGGATATTTTATGTGGAACAAAGGGGCTTGCGAGGTCGATAGTGGCGTACTTGCTATCATGAATAATGCTCTCATTCCAGCTGCTATCATCGTAAATTTAGTCTTTTGGCAAAAGGATACAGACTTAACTAGGCTAATTTTAGGCGCTGTTATAATGTATATATCTTTGATAATTCACAACAAGATAATGAAATTTTATGGTATGAAGATCGCTTAGGCGTAAATTTTATAGCTGGCAATAGCAAAACACAGAAGTCCAAATAGTGGCAAAATGTAGAATATTGATCTAAATTTTATAGCTAGAAGTGAAGCGATATTATAAAAGATAAAAATAATAGCTGGCACAAAAATTTTAGTCGAGCTTAGTCTAAAATTTAAAACATTATTTAGCAATCCATCAAAGATGTCGCCATACGAAGCCATATGAAGTGCGGCACTTAATGGATAAAAAACGCTAAAGATGTAGTTGATAGCAAGGACGCTAAGCTGTTGTAAGCTAATGAGCGGAAAGAAATAAAGCACGCAAATTTCCATTACAAAGCAAACATATAAATTTAAAAGAATAAGATGAATGAAAGGCGGAAATTTATCTTTTAGGTGTTTAAAATATAAAAATATGTAAAAAACGCCCATAAGTGAAAAGTAAAAACCTACGCTAAAAAGTAGCTGCGGAAAGAGCGATATACTAACAAGTGCCACTATAAAAAGTGTTTTGAAGTTTAAAATTTTAACACCTTTTAACGTGCAATAAAATCCTAAAATGCTCATTAAGAACGCTCGCAAAAAGCTTGGTATAAAGCCTATTATAAAAAAGTAAAATGACAAGACTATAAAAACGATAATAGCTAGATCAAAGTTGTAGTTTCTAAAAGGCAAAAATCTCGCATATAAAAATTTTAAAAGCGGCCTAAATACAAAAAATATAACTGCGCTTATAAAACCTAAATGATAGCCACTTATGGCTATAAGATGCGCTATACCAAGGTACGAGACATCATCTCTTAGCTTGCCGTCAATACTTGTGCCTAAAAATAGAGCCGAGTAGAGCTGTGAAATTTTACTATTTTCATGCTGGGCGTAGATGAGTGATTGTAGTTTTTGATTGATATTTGGTGTGACTTTTTGTGGTAGTTTTTCGCGTGAAAAGCTAGGCATATAAAAGGAGGAAGCAAGATAGTCTTTAAAACTAACGTCTAAATTTATGACGCTTAGAAATATATTATCTCCAGCTTTAAAGTCATCTGTTTTAGCCCCAAGCGTATAAAATAAAAACTCATCAGTCTTAAGCTTTAAAATTTGCCTTTTCTTGCCGTCATCTCCAAGCTTTTCGTAGCTAGAAATCACGGTTGCTGTTAGCTCTTGTTCGCCTTTGTCCATAAAAATTTGATATTTATGATACATAATAGCTAAATTTATAGAAAAAATGCAAAGGCAAAACAGACAAAATATAGTGAAAAATTCTTTATTTTTTAAAGCTTTAAAACGCATCAGCCTTCAAATGAAACATCAGATACTGGCATTGCAGACATATCTTCAAACCTTGAGTGTTGCTTTTGAAAGAGCACATCAACTGAGCCAGTTTCACCATTTCTGTTTTTACCAACGATGATCTCAGCCTTTTCTTGAAGCTTATTAAAGACGTGATTGCTCTTGTACTCTTTGCCCTCGGCACTTGCGCGTTTTTCTTTCTCTTTTTCTTCTTGTTCTAGATAAAACTCATCTCTATAAACAAAAAGAATGATGTCGGCATCTTGCTCGATCGCACCTGATTCTCTTAGATCGCTTAGCATAGGGCGTTTATTTGCGCGAGATTCAAGGCTTCTGTTTAGCTGAGAAAGAGCGATGATTGGCATATCTAGCTCACGTGCCAAAAGCTTTAATCCACGAGAAATTTCAGCTATTTGGACGTGACGATCAGCGTAGTTATTTGTACTCATCATAAGACCGATGTAGTCGATCACGCAAAGTGAAATTTCAGGATGCATAGCCTTTAGTTTTCGCATTTGCGTTCTTACTTGATGGATATTTACATAGCCGCTATCATGCACAAAAAGCTTGCTAGCCGCAAACTCCTCGCAAGCATCGCTAAATCTAGCCAACGCTTCATCATCCATCTTTGCGGTCATTATGTCTTGAAGCGGGATAGATGTCTTGCTTGCTAGCATTCTCATCATTATTTGCTCAGCTGGCATCTCAAGCGAGAAGAAAACAACTCCAGCATTATTTTTTAGAACCTGACTCATAAAATTTAAACAAAGTGTCGTTTTTCCCATGCCTGGACGAGCTGCGACGATGATGAGGTCTCCATTTTTAAAGCCCTTTATCATCTCATTTAGCTTCTTAAATCCAGTGTCAAGTCCAACTATATCTTTTTCACCAAGCAAGGCTTGAGCATTAATATGATCCATCATTTTCATGATGATCTCTTTACCTTCTTTTATGACTCCAGTGCTTCCACCTTCTATCAAAGAGTAAAATTCCTGACTAAGATCATCGACCATATCGCGACTTGGCTTGTCTTCATTTACTTTACTTGGTATATTGTGAGCGATCTTTACAAGACTTCGTTTTATAGATTTTTCTCTTAGTTCGTTTGCGTATTTTTGAATGTCTATTAGGGAATTTGTGCCCAAAATATCTAGTATTAGCTCTTCGTCGTATTTTTCGCCAAGTCTATTTTTTAAAAATGGCATAGTTATGGGATCATCACTATTTAGGCAAGCTACCATTGCATCGTATATTTGCGAATGCCCTTTTAGATAAAAATCCTTTGCCTTAACAATATCAAAAATTTCACCTAAAATATCGTTGTTTTGCAAAATGGAGCTTAGTATAGCTCGCTCCATATCAATGTCGTAAAGGTTTGTAAATTCTATCTCGTTAACTCTTTGCTTTGCCACAAATTTTCCTTTAGTCTCTACTTTTTATCTCATCATCGATCTCTTGTAAAAATCTATCCACAAGCTCGCCCTCAGGCAGTCTTGCGACCACTTCGCCGTGACGCATGATCATGCCATTGCCTTTGCCAAACGCTATGGCAACATCTGCACCTTTTGCCTCACCGATAGCATTTACCACGCAGCCCATGACTGAAACGTTTAGTGGCTCTTTTATCCCTTTTGTCTTTTCTTCTACGAGTTTAACTGCTGCCATTAGATCAGCTTGCAAACGCCCACAAGTTGGGCATGAGATGATATTTAGTCCCTCTTTTTGGCGGCCACTATCTTTTAAGATCGCTTTTGCGACTTTGATCTCTTCTTCAAGCTCGCCTGTAATGCTAACTCTCATCGTGTCGCCGATGCCCTCAAGCAAAAGCCCACCAAGAGCGATCGCGGACTTGATAGTGGCGTGAAAAGTGGTACCTGCCTCAGTAACGCCAAGATGAAATGGATAATTTGTCTTTGGACGAAGCACTCTATATGCTTGCATTGTGCGTTCAACGTCGCTCGATTTAAGAGAAATTTTAATATCTGTAAAGTCAAAATCCTCAAGAAGCTTGATGTTATACATAGCACTCTCCACCATAGCCTCAACTGTGCGGCCGTAGCGATCCTCAAACTGCTTTTCAAGCGAGCCAGAATTTACGCCTATGCGGATAGGTAAATTTCGCTGCTTGCAGGCATCAACGACCGCTTTTATGTTTTTGGCTGAGCCGATGTTGCCGGGATTTATGCGGATAGCATCGACAAATTCGCTAACTATGAGTGCGTAGGTGTGGTTAAAATGTATGTCTGCAACAACTGGTATGGGTGAGCCTGCGACTATCTGTTTTAGCGCGCTGGCATCCTCTTTGTCAAAAACTGCGCAGCGCACGATGTCACAGCCTGCAAAGTATAGCCTTTGTATCTGCTCAAGCGTGCCTTTTACGTCCTTTGTCTTTGAAAATGTCATTGATTGCACGGATATTGGTGCGTCGCCACCTATTAAAACATTACGAATTTTTATCTGTTTTGTTGGGTATCGTTGCAAAATTTTGCCTTTAAATTTTTATTGGGGATTATAAAGAAAAATGGCTTTTAAAAGGCTTGAAAATTTATTTTTAATAGTTTAAAAATTAGTATTTTTATTGGATGTAGTTTCTAAAATTTTACTTACTCTTTATAGCCAACTTATCAAATTTCATAATGCTTTCATAAGCATTAGGTTTCTCTATTATCTATTTTAAAATTTACCATGTCTTTGTTGGATAGTTTTTAGACTAGCATTTTTAACTAAAATTAACTGGATCAATATCAATATCGCTAAGCTCGCTTTTGCAGAGGTTTGCAGCTTTTAAAAGAGGCATATGAGAGTTTGAACGGAGTAAAATTTCATATCTAAATTTGCTTCCAAGATACTCTATTTGGCACTTTCCGTATCCTATGATCTCAAGTTCATCGCTTCTTAAAGGTTCTATTCTTTGCACAAATTCATTCATTGTATTTTTTACTATGTGTTCATCTTTATGTGAGATGATAATGCGAAGAAGCCTGGTAAATGGCGGATAAAGCTCTTTTCTATAATCTATCTCTTCTTTTAAAAATGCGTCATAATCGCTGATGTAACTCTCAAAAAAATCTCTTTGTTTGCTTTGAATGATAACTCTACCAGCCCCGTTTCTGCCAGCTCTGCCAGCTACTTGCATGGCAAGAGCGAGAGTTCGCTCTCTGGCTTTATAATCAGGAAAATTTAAAAGCTCATCAAAGCCCATGATAACAGCAAGCTCTACGTTGTGATAATCATGCCCTTTGCTTAGCATTTGCGTACCAAGCAAGATATCTATCTTGCCGTCGTTAAATTCCTTCAAAGCCTTTACGAGCTTGTTTTGCGTCGTTATCTCATCCCTGTCAAATTTAGCGATTCTGGCATTAGCAAATTCGGCTTGCATCCGCTCAAGTAGCTCGCTAGTACCGATCTTTTTAGCCTCTATCATCTCACTACCGCACTGATGGCAGGTCTTTGGCACAGCCATTTTATGCTCGCAGTATTGACACTTTAGCACGTTTTGTTTTTTGTAATAGCTCATACCGATACTGCAAAATGGACACTTTAGCGTTTCACCGCAGTTTTTGCAGACTAGATATTTAAAATTTGCCCTTGTTGGCAGACAGATGACAGCTTGCTTTTTATTCGCGAGTGTTTTTGAAATTTCATCTTTTAAAATTTCACTAATTCCAGTCTCGCTCTCATCGAAAATGTAATTTTTTTGCGAATCAAAATATGTCCCTTTTAAGCGAAAATGCTCCTGCTTGTAAAAGCTAGTAAGGCTTGGCGTGGCACTTCCAAGCACTACTTGTAGGTCAAATTTGCTAGTTAGAAAGAGAGCAAGGTCTCTTGCATTGTAGTGTGGCTTTGAGCCTGTATTTTTGTAGCTATCGTCGTGTTCTTCGTCGATGATGATAAGTTTTAGTTTTTCAAGTGGCAAAAATAAAGCCGACCTCGCACCTGCGATTAGCCTAACTTTGCCACTTTTTATATCTTTTAAAATTTGCTCTTTTTTCTTTGATGTTATCTTTGAGTGCCAGACTGCTACTGCCTCGCCAAAGAAACTCTCAAGGCGTTTTTGCATTTGTGGCGTGAGTGAAATTTCGGGCATTAAAAATAGCGCTTGGCTGCCTGCGTTTAAAATTTCTCTGATCTTTGCTATATAAATCTCGCTTTTTCCGCTTCCAGTGTCGCCAAAGATGAGTGAAATTTTACGTTTATTTATAAAATCCAAAGCCTCTTGCTGTTTTTCGCTTAGTTTTGGTGCTACATTAAAATTTTGATTTTCATAAATTTGATCTACTGCAATAGTGTCATTTGGTTCAAATAAATTTAGGCTGACGCCAAGCTCGCATGTGTAATATTTTGAGATAAATATTGCCAATTCGCTTTGCATTGAAGTTAGATTAATCGGTAGAATTTCTAAAATTTTACTTGTTTTAAACTCTGGCTTGCCAGTCTCTTTTATGATAAAAGCAGTAAGAATTTTGCCTCTTAAAGAAGCCTTTACGCCTTGAAATTTTTCTAGTTTTTGATCGCTTTCATAAGTGAGCGGGGCTAAATTTAGCCCATAAAATGCGAGTATGTAATAATGCATTACTGAAGTGATTTGCAAATTTCATTTTCATCACTGCAACCAAAATCACCAGTATTTTTGTCGTATTTGAAATTTGCTACTTTGCCATCTAGTCTAAATGTGTATTTGTCATCACTTATTCTGTGCCAACCATTTTTGCTGCCGCTATCTTTTATCGGTATATTTATAACATTTTTAAAGAGTTTGCTTGGATCGCCATCGTCTAGTTTTTGTGGAAATTCTGGCTTTGCTTGCAAGATATTGTCATTGTATTTTAGTGAAATTCCGCTTCTTATAGCAGCAAGTTGAGTTTTTGCATTTGAGATGGTAGCATCACTTCTAGAAAAAAATAGCCTAGGTATAGCGACTGTGCTTAAAATACCTAGTATAACTACTATAAATATCAGCTCAAGCAAGGTGTAAGCTCGTCTTTTCATCTCTCTTCTCGCTTTAATATCTCATCAACGTTGCCAGTTAAATTTTTTACGGCCTTTATCACAGCATAATTTTCATAACATTTTTCTATAAAGGCATTTAAAAGCTCTTTTGGCTCGATAAATTGGCGTCCGCCCATTAAATTTTGCCAGTCATCTTCAAAGAATTTAGCAAAATCATCATCAAGCGTGATCGTATAGTCGCGAGATGATATCGTGAGCATGATTTTTTTCATATTTTAGCCAAGCTTATCTGCCAAGGACAGCTTCGATTTTTCTCATTACATCATCAGCTTCGGTATTTTTCTTGTCAAGATCCTCTTCTAAACGCATGATTTGATTGCTTTTCGCCTCATTTTGTGCTTTTAAAGTTACGATCTCGTTGCGTAACTCTTCGTTCGTTTTGCAAAGTTCGTCATATTTTGTGATCAGGTCATTTACTTTATCGCTTAGTGTGGTTAAGATCGCATTATCTTCAAACATAAAAGTTCCTTTAAAATAATAATTAGGCTCGTATTCTAACACGCAGAGGCTAAATTCTTATTAAAATTATCATTTGACAAAGCACTATCTTTGCTATAAAATTCGCCCAAATTTAAAGGCAATCAATGAGTAAATTTGAAATTTCATCTAAATTTAGCCCAAGCAGCGACCAAGCAAGAGCGATAAAAGAGATAGTAAAAAGCATAAAATCAGGCAATAAATACCAAACTCTTCTAGGCGTGACAGGATCTGGTAAGACTTTTACCATGGCAAATGTCATACGTGAGCTAAACATGCCAACGCTTATCATGACGCACAACAAATCCTTAGCTGCTCAGCTTTACAGCGAATTTAAGGGCTTTTTTCCAAAAAACCATGTCGAGTACTTCATAAGCTACTACGACTACTACCAGCCAGAGGCCTATATCCCAAGAAGCGACCTATATATAGAAAAGGATAGCTCGGTAAATGAGGAACTTGAGCGTTTGCGCCTCTCTGCGACGGCTAGCTTGCTAAGCTTTGATGATGTCATCTGCGTGGCCTCAGTCTCTGCAAACTACGGACTTGGTAATCCAAGCGAGTATAAAGGGATGGTGGCATATCTTAGCGTAGGGGAGAAGATAAGCCAAAGAAAGCTTTTAGAGCAGCTTGTAGATATGGGCTACAAGCGCAATGACAACTACTTTGACAGGGGGGACTTTCGTGTAAATGGCGATGTGGTTGATATTTATCCAGCGTATTACAACGACGAAGCCCTAAGGGTTGAGTTTTTTGGCGATGAGATCGATGCGATGTATCATTTTGACGTGCTTGATAATAAACGGCTCAAAGACATTTCTAAATTTACGCTTTATGCGACCAGCCAGTTCATCGTGGGCGCTGATAGGCTAAAGATCGCTATGAAAGAGATCGAAGAGGAGCTAGATTTTCGTTTAAAAGAGTTTAACGAGCAGGGCAAGCTAGTCGAGGCGCAGAGGCTAAAGCAAAGGGTAGAGTTTGACCTTGAGATGATGGCAAGTACGGGCATGTGTAAAGGCATCGAAAACTATGCGCGCCACCTAACCGGACAAAAGCCCGGAGAGACGCCGTACTCGATGTTTGACTACTTTGAGATAAGTGGCAAAGACTATCTGGTTATCGTCGATGAGAGCCACGTGAGTTTACCGCAGTTTAGGGGCATGTATGCAGGCGATAGGAGCCGTAAAGAGGTGCTTGTGGAGTATGGATTTCGCTTGCCATCAGCGCTTGATAATAGGCCACTTAAATTTGATGAGTTTATAAGCAAAAAGGCGAAATTTCTCTTTGTTTCAGCCACGCCAAACGAATACGAGCTTGGTATCAGCGAGGGGCACGTATATGAGCAAATTTTGCGTCCTACGGGGCTACTTGATCCGCTTATTGAGATAAAAGATAGTGACAATCAAGTCGAGGCGCTATTTGACGAGGCAAAGGCGGTGATCGCAAGAGGTGAGCGCGTGCTAGTTACGGTGCTAACTAAAAAGATGGCCGAGGAGCTAAGCCGCTACTACATCGAGCTTGGCATAAAGGTCAAGTATATGCACTCAGACATCGACGCGATCGAGCGAAATGAGATCATTAGGGGGCTTAGAAGCGGCGAATTTGACATGCTAATAGGCATAAATTTGCTCCGCGAGGGGCTTGACCTGCCAGAAGTGAGCCTGATAGCCATAATGGATGCCGATAAAGAGGGCTTTTTGCGCTCGACCACGAGCCTTATACAGACGATGGGGCGTGCAGCCAGAAATGTAAATGGCAAGGTGTTAATGTTTGCCAAAAAGATCACGCACTCGATGAAAGAGGCGATCGATACGACGACAGCTAGGCGTAAATTTCAAGATGAATACAACAAAGCTCACGGCATAACGCCACACTCTGCAAGCAGGAATATCGAAGAAAGCTTGCACGTCGAAGATGATGGTGAAATTTATAAACGCGGTAAAAATTTAGAGAAGATGCCAGCTAGCGAGCGAGCTGCGATAGTTAAAGAGCTAAGAAAGCAGATGCTTGAAGCGGCTGCGCAGCTGGAGTTTGAGAAGGCGGCGGCACTGCGTGATGAAATAGCAAAGATGAGAAAATTATAAAAAGGCTCGTCTCTTGCGCGCTTTTAAATGAACTAGAAATTTTCTCCCTTGATGAACCATATGTTCTATCTTCGGTCAAAAATTTCTTCGTAGCATTTAAAATCATCACAAGATACTTTGCCTTGATGATTCAGTAGTCAAAATTTAAATTTTTATGTGTCTAGTCTGTACAAATTTTAAGCTGCGCAAAACATTTAAATCTATAACAAAATATTACCGCTTTTAATCCCATTCGTATCGTAAATTTCGCCTCGTCCCCTCATAGCAAAGCTAAAAACAAAAATCATCTTGTCTTTAGCTGTTTAAACTATAAATTTATCGCCAAATGCCGTTTTACGATCTATCCTGTTCTCTTGTGTCTTTTTTCACGCTATACCAAGCAATTAGTAAAAAGAAAAACTCTGCTATATTAAAAAGGTCTATGTTTTTGGTTAAAAGGCCTATAAAGTCTGGCTTACCCGGAAATAGTAGTGCTAAAAGTATGACTGAACTTACCACAAACAATATAAAATTTATCCAAAATAGCCTACTTTTAGTTGCGCTCACTAATCTTGTTGTAAATAAAAATAAAAATACTGTAGCTAACAAATGAGCAAATACTCCAATGTATAAGATTGTATTGGCACTAGAAACTAAAGATTTAATTGAGGCATTATGCGTACCAAAGATATTTAAAAAATTATAATCGTAAGCATATATATACATGTAGTCAGTCGTTGCTTTTGCTATTGTAAATATCACAAAAAGGATAGAGAAAAATAAGAAATTTGTATGTAGTCTTATCTCATTTAACGTATGTGCTATCTGCTTAACGGCAGAGTAAATAGTTGCTAATACTACCGCATAAACAAGAGGCTTTATAAATATTATTGGTCGAAGCGACATTCTTTCTTGATGTGCTAACAAATATTCAAAAAATATATAGTAAAAAAATGTTGCGACAAGGCCAAATAAACAAGCTGTCACAGCTAATTGGCTTGAAGATTTGATAGTAGCTACGTTTAAAATCCCATCTTCGCTAGTTGCTTGTATTTCGTCACTATTTGCTTGCGTCTTTAGTCGCCACCATGCAATTAAAGCAAGAAAGAAAACTCCAGTATCAATATAATTATAATAATCATAATAATCATAATAATCATAATAATCATAATTTTTGTGATTAATTTCAATAAAGTAGGTTGTTATATCAAGTGCACAAAATAATGCATAAGCCCAAAACATTTTTTCTTTTGTTATTTTTATTAATTTTGCGATAGATATAAATAAAAATAGCGATGCTGTTATGAGCAATACTCCCAATAAATAGTTGCGATAAATGAATAGCTGCTTAAGCAGGTCATTATTATAC
>NZ_PIRR01000028.1:0-25715 GCF_003048555.1 Campylobacter concisus
ATAGATAACATTTCTCTAAAGTTCTTAGTGATAGAAATCATATTTTTATAGACATAAATTTATGTATTTCATCGGTATTGATATAAGCTCAACATCTACAAAAGTAGTGATACTAGATGATCAAGATAATTTTTGTAATCTATTTTGTTATCAAGTAGTTTTAGTGCCATAAAAATAGTACGCGATATAAAAGAAATTTTAGAACAAAAAGGCTATCAGTATACCTCAATCACAGCCACTGGGTATGGAAGAGTAAGTGTAGAAGTGGATGTAGTAGTTTTTGAAAACTGTATAGGAACTAAAAATTTAAAAATAATATGAGTACATAAGGCGACCTTGTAGAAAATATCGCCAAACGTTACTTAAAGATACCCTGTTCTGTAATATACAAAAACGACGCAATATCTGACGTTATTAAAAAATTTGTAGATGAATATAAAGCAGATGATGTAATAGACATCGTTTTAAGTGGCTGTCACACTTATGCAATAGAAACAAACAAGATAAAAGAAGCCAGCAAAGAAGCTAGCGTAAGCTATATGAGTCTTGAAACTGACTACTCCAAACAAGATATATGTTGGCCAGATCCGCACACGTTTGAAGGTATTTTTAGAATTTCTCGAACAAAACATCAAATTTTAAAAGGCTCAAAAAAGAGCCTTTGTTGATTTGTTACGAATTTTTAGAACAGTATTTTGACTAGTATTACTTTTTATCCACACATTTGCCAAGCTGACAAGCTCTTTTGTAAAGTGCCTCTGCCTTTGTTTCATCTCCGCTTAGCTTTGCAAGCAAAAAGCACGACTGAGCATACTCAAGCTCGCAGCTCTTTGCCAAAAGCCTTATCACTCTAGCCTCAGCCTTGTTTCTATCTATCTTATGAGTTTTTAAATTTTCGCTTTCGATGTAAGACTTTAGCCCCATAGCCTCGTTATAGCAGCCAACGCCATCACCGCTATCACAAGCTAGTTTATAAAGTTTTAGGGCCTTTTCGATATCTTTTTGCTCATCAACTAGCCCTTGCTCGTAAATTTGACCTAAATTTGAACAAGCCGTCGCAAGCCCAGCATTACAAGCTTTTTCGTAGTAACCTTTTGCTTTTACAAAGTCCTTTTCGTTGCTAAAATTTACAGCTAGGTTGTTGCAGTCGATGCTATTTCTACTCTCGCAGTTTTGCACCATCTTCTCTTTTTCAAGCTCAAGACGCTCTGCCCTAGCCTCTTCTTCACTTTGCCAAAAACCAAAGCTCACCATCTTTTGCCAAGACCAGCAACCACTAAGCATAAAACCCATGGCCAAAACAAGACCAAAATTTAAGACCTTTTTCACTTACATTCCTAGCTTTGTGCCTAGTCTTTTCATCTGCGGGCATGCCTTGCTTAGCCCACGAAAGCAAGCAACTTTATAAATTCCATAAGCCCTTTTTTCATCTTTATTGACACCAAGGCCAAGCTCATACATCGCACCGATATTGGCGCAACTTGGCAAATCGCCAGCATTGCATGCATTTGTATAAGCTTGCATTGCTAAGTAATAATCTCGCTTAACGATTTCGCCCTTTCTATAAGCATTGCCTAAATGATAGCAAGCTTGCATGCCTCCGCCATTGCAACTTTCTTTATAAATTAAAATTGCCTTTTTTGGATTTTTTTTAACTCCAAGTCCAAGCTCATAAAGAGTGCCCAAATTTGCACAACCAACTTGCACCTTAGCATCGCAAGCCTTTTTATAATTTGTTAAAGCATTTTCATATTCTTTTAAAAGCTCGTAATTTACACCCAAATCGTTGCAAGCTTCAGCATCGCCTTCTTCGCATTTTGGTATTAAAATTTCGATCGCATTTCTTGAAATTTGCTCTTTATTTTGCACTATTTTTTCATCCTTTGGTTGCTGCCACGAATCATCTTGTTTTTGTCCTACACCAATCACATTTAAGCAACCAGTAAAAAATAAAGCTGATAAAAGCAATAGATATTTTTTCATTCTTTTCCTTTTAAAATTGTCCAAATAAGTCATTTAGTGCTTCACTGATGCTTGGATGAGTAAAAATTTGATTTTTAAAGAAATTTGCATTTGCTTTTAAATTCATAGCAATTGCGATTTCATTTATCAGCTCATTTGCATAGATGCAGTGAAAGCTAGCACCTAAAATTTCGCCACTTTGCGCATCAACGATAGCTTTTAACATGCCTACATCATGATTTAGTACTTTTGCGCCTGGTACTGTTGCCATACTAAGCTTTAGCTCTTTAAAATTTAGACCAAATTTACTTGCTTCTTTGGCGTTCATTCCAACTCTTGCTAGCGGAGTGTCGGTAAATAGTACATTTGCGTGAATGCTTCTATTTTTAGTATTTCTCTTTTTATCATCAAAAATTTGTGAATAAACTATCCTAAAATCATCCAAGCTCGTATAAGTAAAAAGCTCTCCGCCGCGCACGTCGCCTACCGCATAGATGTTTGGCACATTTGTTTGAAGATTTTCATTTGTCTTTATAAAGCCTTTTTCATTTAGATCAACTCCAGCAGCTTTTAAATTTAAATCATCTACATTTGCCACTCTGCCAAGTGCGATCAAAAATGCATCAGCCCTAAGGCATCTTTGCTCGCCATTTTGCTTGAAATTTAATACATTTTCTTTAATGCACTCTATCTCGCAACCCTCTAAAATTTCAACGCCTTGGACTCTAAGAGCTTCTTTTACGCTATTAGCTATATCATCATCTTCGTTTTTAAGTATTTTTGAACGTCCTATGATAGTTACTTTTGAGCCAAAATTTGCAAACATTGATGCAAACTCTATACCGATAAAACCACTACCGATAATGACAAAATGCTTTGGTAAATTTTTTAGATCAAGCAAAGTTTGGCTTGAAAATATATTTGAGTTTACAACCTCAAAAGGAGTATCTGCCTCTTTTGAGCCACTATTTATGATGATAAAGTCGCCCTCTATTAGCTTTTTCTCACCACTTGGCGTTGTTACAAGTACGCTATTTTCACTAGCAAATGAGCCAACACCATCGATCACATCGATATTTTCTTTATCATTTAGCATCGCATAGTTTTTAGCATTCAAAGCTGAGATTAGCTTATTTTTATTTTCCACACTAAGCGTGTAATATTCGCTTTCAACGCTATTATTTACAAATTTTGCCTCTTTAGCGGCTGTTATTAGGCGTTTGGTTGGTATGCAGCCAACATTTATGCAAGTGCCTCCATACATCTTTGGCGATCTCTCTACAAGAGCCACTTTTTTGCCAAGTGCGGCAGCTTTAACCGCTAGCGTTTTGCCAGCTTTTCCAAAACCAATAATTACAATATCATATTTCATTTTCAGTCCCTTATCTTTCCCATTACATAGTAAGTTGTTTCATTTATCTTTTTTAGCTCCATTTTATATTTATTAGCCCAGTTTTTTATGATTTCATCAACTCGCTCTTTTATTTCATTAACGGTAGCTACATTTTTTATCTTTAGTCTATCTTCACTTCCACTCATCGCCACAAAACAAAGGTGCGGCTTTAAATGATCGTTTAGTTCAATTATGCTCTTTGGCAAAAGACCATCAGTATTGTTTAAAATTCTACACATTTGAGCAGTGGTCGTTTCATTGACGTTATAGCCAAGCTGGATTAAAAGCGCATTATGATCCATATCGTTCCTTTTGCTTAAAATTTGCGGGCATTATAAGATAAAATTGGATAAAATCGCCTAAATTTTCAAGGACAAATATGAAAAAATTTATCATTTTTGTGTTTAGTGTTTTGCTATTTTGGGGATGTTCGTTAGAGCAAATTTCACAAAATTTTGGCCTTAGTGAGCCACCACTTGATCCAGAGGTCGAGCAAATAGCAGACACCATCTATCTATATAACGAGGGTAACTATCCAAAGGCTTGTAAGAGATTTTATGATTACGCAAAAGATGGAAATGTGCTTGCCATGCAGCAAACTGGCGTATGTTTTCGTGACGGCAAAGGCTTTAGCAAAGATATCTTAAGAGCACTTTTTTGGTTTGAAACAGCTGGCAGATACGGCAATATAGACGGACTAAGAAGTGCTGGATATATCTACGAATACGGCCTTGGGGTCAATAAAAATTTAGAAAAAGCGATATATTTTTACGAAAAAGCTACAAGCCTTGGCTCAAGCGAGGCCAGTTACGATCTGGGGCTTATCTATCTAGGTAAAAATGACTATAAGAAAGCAAGAATTTATCTTGATGAGGCTTGCTTTAAAGGCAAAGAAGAAGCTTGCACAAAGCTAAAAGAGATGAAATTTTAGCTCTCATCTCTTTTTATAAATTTACTACGCCTCAGCCTTTTGAGCGATCAAGACGCCTTCTATCATCTTTTTGATGTCACCATCAAGTATCACATCGGTTTGTGAATATGCCTCGCCGCTGCGGTTATCTTTTACTTGCTGATATGGGAAAAGCACGTATGATCTTATCTGATGCCCCCAGCCGATCTCGCTCTTTTCTACGCTGTTGCTCGCTTCTTGCTGCTTCATCAGCTCAAGCTCGTAAAGGCGTGATTTTAGCATTTTCATCGCTGTGGCTCTATTTTTGTGCTGACTGCGGTCATTTTGACACTGCACGACGATGCCAGTTGGTATATGCGTGATGCGAATGGCAGATTCAGTCTTGTTTACGTGCTGACCACCTGCACCGCTTGCTCTATAAGTATCTATCTTTAGATCTTTTTCCTCGATCTCGATCTCTATGTCATCATCTATCTCAGGGCTTACCATGACACTTGAAAAGCTTGTATGACGGCGCCCTGCACTATCAAATGGGCTTGTGCGAACGAGCCTGTGGATACCATTTTCAGCTTTGAAATATCCATAAGCATTTTCACCTTTTACTATAAAGCTCACGTCCTTTAGCCCAGCCTCATCGCCCTCTTGAAAGTCAAGAGTCTCGACCTTAAAGCCCTCGCGCTCGCAAAATCTAAGATACATCCTATAAAGCATACTCGCCCAGTCGTTACTCTCAGTGCCACCAGCTCCAGGATGGATCGATACGATCGCATTTTTACCATCATCTTCGCCACTTAAAAGCATAGAAATTTCAAGATTTACAATCTTTTCATCTAAATTTTTAGCGTCATCAAAGAGAGAATTTATAGTCTCTTCGTCATTTTCAGAATTTGCTAGCTCAAAAAGCTCCTTTGCATCACTTACTGCCTGATTAGCGTCATTAAATTTTGCAAGCATATTTGAAATTTTAGTTTTTTCTTTATTTAGCGCTCCTGCTTTAGCGATATCTTGCCAAAAATCAGGATCTTGCTCGGTGGCCTCAATCTCTTTTAATCTAGCCTTAATCTCTTCAGGCTTTACGATAGAGCCTATGTTTTCAACTTTTGTTTGTAGCTTCTTTAAAAGCTCGTTGTATTCGTAACTATCCAAGTTTTTCTCCAAAAATTTTTGCCGATTTTAGCCAAAAGTTGCTTATATTTTTAAATTTACGCCCTTTTAATCCTTTTTTGTTACAATGCCAAGTTAAAATTTCAAACAAAAAGAGTCAAAATGCAAATCATAAGAACTATAAAAGAACTTGAAAATTTCGTCTCTAGCACAAGCGCAAAGATCGGTTTTGTGCCAACCATGGGCGCACTTCATGACGGACACATTAGCCTTATCAAAAAATGCGTGAGCGAAAATGAGATAAGCATCGTCTCAACATTCGTTAATCCAACTCAATTTTTACCAGGCGAAGATCTGGACAAATACCCAAGAAACGAGCAAAACGACATTAAAATTTGCGAGCAAAATGGCGCTAGCGCTATTTTTATACCAGATGCTGGTGAACTTTACTTTGAAGATGAGCCACTCATCATTGCTCCAAAGAAATTTTCGGCCATCTTAGAGGGCAAAACTAGGCCAGGCCACTTTGACGGCGTCTTAAGGGTGCTAAACAAGCTATTTCGTCTAACTCGTGCAAATAGCGTTTACATGGGCAAAAAAGATACACAACAACTAATCATCGTGCAAAACATGATAAAGACATTTTTCCTAAACATCGAGCTAGT
Source organism: Campylobacter concisus (assembly GCF_003048555.1). Lineage (GTDB taxonomy): Bacteria > Campylobacterota > Campylobacteria > Campylobacterales > Campylobacteraceae > Campylobacter_A > Campylobacter_A concisus_AO. The sequence continues at coordinate 6,035 of NZ_PIRR01000028.1, forward strand.
AGCTTGCGATATCGTTAGAGAGCCAGACGGCTTAGCGCTTTCAAGCAGAAACGTCTATATCTGTGACGAAGATAAATGTAATGCTCTAAGGCTTTCAAGATCGCTAAATAAAGCACAAAATTTGATCCAAAACGGCGAAGAGGACGCAAGCGAGATCAAAACAAAGATGCTTGAAGTGCTAGAGCCATTAAAGGTTGATTATGTCGCTATTACGGATAGAAATTTAAATGAAATTTCTAAAATAGAAAAAAATAACACCATCATTTTAGTGGCAGCTTACGTTGGTAAAACTAGGCTAATAGACAATATCTGGATATAAAAATGCCAAAACTTCACTTAATTTCACTTGGCTGTAACAAAAATTTAGTTGATTCAGAAATAATGCTTGGCAGATTGCAAAACTACGATATTACCGATGACATCAGCGACGCTGACGTCATCATCGTAAATACCTGTGGCTTTATCAAATCCGCCAAAGAAGAGAGCATACAAACCATACTTGAGATGCACGAAGCTCGTAAGAATGGCTCTTTGCTAGTAGTAACTGGCTGTCTTATGCAGCGATATAAAGATGAGCTTATGAAAGAGCTGCCTGAAGTTGATTTATTTACCGGTGTGGCCGACTATGACAAGATCGATGAGATCATCTTAAAAAAGCAAAATTTATTTAGCCCGCAAACTTATCTGCAAGCAAATGAAGAGCGTGTGATAACTGGCTCAAACTACCACGCTTACATCAAAATTTCAGAGGGCTGTAACCAAAAATGCAGCTTTTGCGCGATACCGACATTTAAGGGCAAGCTAAAATCACGCTCGCTTGAAAACATCGTAAATGAGGTCAAAAATTTGGTTAAAAAAGGCTACTACGACTTTAGCTTTTTGTCCCAAGACTCAAGCTCATACATGCGCGATCATGGCGTTAGCGACGGGCTAATAAATTTAATAGACGAGATAGAAAAGATAAAGGGCGTAAGGAGTGCCAGGATACTTTACCTCTATCCAAGCACGACCAGCAAGGAGCTAATTGAACGTATCGTCGCCTCGCCTGTCTTTCACAACTACTTTGACATGCCGATCCAACACATCAGCGAAGACATGCTAAAGATAATGAAGCGTGGAAGTGGCGCTAAAAAAATCAAAGAGCTTTTAAATTTAATGAAAAATGCCGAGAATTCATTCTTACGAACTGGTGTCATCGTGGGTCATCCAGGAGAGAGCGAGGAGGATTTTGAGGAACTTTGCAAATTTTTAGAAGAGTTTAAATTTGATAGAATTTCAGCCTTTGCCTACTCGAAAGAAGAAGATACTGCCTCTTTTGAAATGGAGCAAATCCCAGCCAAGATCATCTCAAAAAGACTAAATAAGATAGAAAAAATCACTAAAAAATCGATAAATGAGAGCTTGCAAAAAGAGATTGGCAAGCAAATTTATGCTTCTCTTGAGGGCGAAAGTAGTGAGGGGGAGATGTTTTACGCAGCCAAAAAAGATATCTGGGATAAAGATATAGATGGCGAAATTTTAATAAACGAAAGCGATGTAAAAGAGCTTGAGATCGGCTCACTCTATCTTTGTGAGGTCTCTGACGTGGTCGATCAAAAACTAATCGCTAAAATCATCAAAAAAGCAAAATGATAAGCCAAAATGTGCGAGAAAAGCTAAGCTCAGGTGCAAACCTGCTTGCATTCTCGCACGGCATAGACAGCACCGCACTTTTTTACATTTTAGAAGATGCTGGTATCAAATTTGATCTAGCGATGGTTGATTACAATGTTCGAGAGCAAAGTAAAAGCGAGATAAAAAGCGCAAAAGAACTTGCGGATAAATTTGGTAAAAAAATTTATACTAAAAGCGTTTTTTTAGATAGGTCAAATTTTGAAAAAAATGCGCGCGAGGCAAGATATGAGTTTTTTGGAGAAATTTGTCAAAAATTTGGCTATGAAAATTTGATCATAGCGCATCAGTTTGACGATAAATTTGAGTGGTTTTTGATGCAGCTTAGCAAGGGTGCTGGACTAAAAGAGCTCTTTGGCATGAGTGAGCTTGAAAAGAGAAAGCACTTTTGGCTAGTTAGGCCGCTTTTAAATTTACGCAAAAAAGAGCTTCAAAACTATCTTGACGAGAGAAATTTACGCTATTTTATCGATGAGACAAATTTAAAAGGTGAGTTTAAAAGAAGCTTCATGAGGCTAAATTTTAGTGAGCCATTTTTGGATAGATATTTTAGTGGCGTAAAAAAAAGCTTTGAGTTTTTAGAAGCCGATAGACAAATTTTAATGCCAAATATCACAAAAATAAGTGATGAAATTTTTATCATAAAAAATGATAGTAATGCGATACGAGGCGTTGATATGGCGGCAAAAGAGCTAAATGTGCTTCTAAGCGAAGCTCAAAAAGATGAGCTAAGCAAAAATTTAGCAAAGCAAACAAGCGTGGTGCTAAGCGGCAAGATCGCTGTCGGATACGCAGACACTTACCTTTTAGTAACTCCATTTTGCAAAGCCATAATGCCAAAAATTTTTAAAGAGAAGGCTAGAATTTTAAAAATTCCAGCTATAAATAGAGGCTATCTTTTTGCTACAAATTTTGATCTATCAGAGTTAAAATTTTAATCAAGTAGTTCTAAAAACAATAGATAAAGAAGTTTTGGCTTTTGCCGAAACACTCAAAGCAAAAGCCAAGATTAATTAAAATAAGCTATTTACGCTTTCATTGTGATATACACGGCGTATCACTTCGCCAAACAATGAAGCAGCACTTAGCACTTTTATACAAGGAAGCTCCTCAGCTAGAGGTATCGTATCTGTTACCACTAGCTCATCTAAAAAGCCCAGTTTTAACCTATCGTAAGCTGGCCCACTAAGGACTGGATGCGTGCAAAACGCCATAACGCTAGTTGCACCACGCTCTTTAAAAATTTCAGCTGCTTTTACGATCGTGCCAGCTGTATCTATCATATCATCGACTAAAATCACATCTTTACCATTTACGTCGCCGATTATATTCATTACTTCGCTTTCATTTGCTTTTTCGCGGCGTTTATCTACGATAACCATGTCAAGATTTAGATTTTTAGCCAAGGCTCTAGCACGAGCCACGCCGCCTACATCAGGGCTTGCAACGATTGGATTTGGTAAATTTTTGGCTCTTACGTAGTCATTAAAAATGATGCTTCCATAAAGGTTATCAACCGGAATATCAAAAAATCCTTGAATTTGTCCTGCATGAAGATCCATAGTGACGACTCTATCAATACCTGCTGTTTGCATCATGTTTGCCACTAGTTTTGCAGTGATCGGCACTCTAGGAGCTGCTTTTCTATCTTGTCTAGCATAGCCAAAATACGGCACAATCGCTGTTATAGAGCTTGCACTGCTACGTCTTAAAGCATCAGTTAAGATAAGTAGTTCCATTAAATTTGTATTTGTCGGTGCACATGTTGGCTGAATGACAAAAACATCTTTTCCGCGCACGCTCTCTCCGATTTGCACGCTGATCTCTCCATCGCTAAATCTTTTTATACTTGCCTCGCTAAGAGGAAGTGAAAGATATTGCGAAATTTTCTTTGAAAGCTCAATATTAGCCGTTCCTGAGAAAATTTTATAGCCTCTCATAATGATAACCTTTTTAGTGATTTTTATGTTGGGATTTTATCGAAACGAGCTTTAATTTAAATTTATTCTTTTTAGGACCATTTCTAGCCCTAGTTTAATTCTTATCGCCACAATCAAAAATTTTAGCTTTGATTTTACAAACCTTAAAATTTAAACAAGTATAAAAAATATAAGATAACTAAGAATATTTTTTTATTTATAAACATTATAGGACTACAATCACAACATGTTTAAAGCTTATAGAATTTATGATTTTATCAAAGATGATAGTTTGGATATGAAGGCGGCTTTTGTTGATAGACTCTATCCAAGGGGCATAAGAAAAGAGATATTTTCAAATTTCATTTGGTTAAAAGATATCACACCAAGCACTGCTTTAAGAGAGTGGTTTCATGAAGATAGAGAAGCTAGATTTGATGAGTTTTGTGAGAAATTTGAGCTCGAGCTTGATAATGAAAAAGCACAATCTTGCTTTAAAATGCTAAAAAAACTAGAAAAAGAGCATGGCGATATAGCACTTCTAACAGCTAGCAAAGATATAAATCTTTGCCATATCGTTGTGTTATTAAAAATTTTAAATAAGTAGTTTGCCAGCCTATTTTGCAAGAGTGCCAAGCACCTTTTCAAACTGCACACCATACCATGTGCGGTTCTTATCTTTTAGCGTGATTTTAATGCTGCTAAGCACAAAGTTTGCTGCCTTTTTGATGGCATTTTGCATGCTTTCACCATTTATAAGTGAGCCAAAAAGCACAGAAGCAAAAATATCTCCAGTTCCACTCGTGTGAAATGGCAAAAACTCGTGAAAATACTCTACTTTCTCTTTTGCCTTTGCATCGTAAGCTATGATGCCACATTCATTTTGCTTGTATCTAATGCCCTTTAACACGATCTTTCTAGCTCCAAAGCTAGCTAAGCCTTCAAGCAACTCTAAAATATAATCTTGCGTATAGTCACTACCCAAAAACGGCATCCCACACATAAAGCTTGCTTCAGTTATGTTTGGCGTGATAACGTGAGCCTTTGTGCAAAGTTCGCGCATTTTCATAACAAATTTTTCATCAAATCCGTGATAGAGCTTGCCATTGTCGCCCATGCAAGGATCTACAAGTATTAGTGGAGCAGAGTCATTAAACTCATTAAAAATTTTTTCTATCAGCTCGAGCTGACTAAAGCTGCCTAAAAACCCGGTATAAATTCCATCAAATGCGATATTTTCTTTGTGCCATACTTGTGTTATCGCGTCAAATTCATCAGTCAGATCACGAAATGTGAAATTTTTAAAGCCAGTGTGAGTCGAAAGTAGCGCAGTAGGCAATATGCAAGCCTCAATGCCTTGAGTGCTAATTATCGGAAGTGCGACAGTAAGGGAACATTTGCCAACGCACGAGATGTCTTGTATTGTAAGGATTCTTTTCATTTATGCTCTTAGTTTGTAAAATTTTACTCCGGCAACATCGGCTAGATAAACCACATCTTGTTGCAAGAGCTTGTTTAAAATTTGCTTTGAGTGCTCTGAGAAATTTTCTTCAACATTTGCGATAGTTTGCGGACGACGTCTTAGCATTTCTAAAATTTCATCCTCACTAAAGTTATACTTTTGCTCTATTTTGTGAGCTTTAGCTATATTAACCGGTACGCCACTTATCTGCTTGGCTAGCTCCTCTAGTTTTTTGGCATCTATACCCTTTACATTGTAAGCTGGTGGGCGATCTATCGTGCCAATATCCACTCGGTGCGGAGCTATCTCATTTATCGCCTCATTAAGCGCTATAAATTCCTCTTCTTTGTCGTTAAACCCAGCCACAACCAAAATTTCAAGTACAAGCTCGCCATTAAATTCCTTGCGAAATTTAGCCATCGCTTTTATGAGCTCGCTAACTTCTATACCGCTTTTGTTGCGGTCTATCTTTTTAAAAGTACTTTGCACTGCACTATCAAGGCTAAATTTAACTATATCAAGCCCATGTAGTGCTTCACAAATTTTTGGGTCACGCACGCCTGAGCCATTGCTTAGAATGAGAGTTTTTGCGCTACCTTTTAGCTCATTTACTTTTGCTATCAGCTCTTTTAAGTGCGGGTAAAGAGTTGGTTCGCCATTTGCCGTAAGTGTGATGACATCGATGTTTTTATGAGTTTTTAAAGCTTCTTTTAAAGCGCTTATGATCTCATCAACGCTTGGTGGATTTTCTATTGTTTCAACATTCTTTACACCACTTAGCTCGCAATAAACACAGTCAAAATTACATGATTTTTGCTTTGGGCTTAGATCGATGCCTAGGCTCATGCCAAAACGGCGAGAATTTATCGGTCCAAAGACGATGCAAGGCTTGCTACCTTGCACTTTTTGTCTGCACCTGTTTTATAAAATATTTTGCATTCTCAACTGGCACATCAGGCAAAATTCCATGCCCAAGATTGAAAATATGAGGCACGCCTTTCATCGTGCTTAAAATTTTATCCACACCTTCATCTATCGCCTTTTTGCTATATAGCCTTGTTGGCTCCATGTTGCCCTGAAGGACGTATCTTGGGCTAAGTTTTTCTTTTGCTAGCTCGATCGGCGTGCTCCAATCAACGCCAAAAACGTCAAATTTACCTGAAATTTTATCCAGATATCCGCTTATACCTTTTGGGAAAACGATGACTGGGATCTCTGGAAACTCAGCCTTGACGCTATCAACTATTTTGTTTATGTAGTTAAATCCAAACTCAAAATATGCCTGCTCTTCAAGTGCAGCCGCCCAGCTGTCAAAAATTTGCACCGCATTTACGCCTGCTTTTATCTGCTCTTTGACGTAAAGGATGAGTGTTTGCGTCACTTTTTCTAAAATTTGATGTAAAAATTCTGGATTTTGATAGAGCATCTTTTTGCAGACCGCATAAGTTTTACTGCCACCACCCTCGATCATGTATGTAGCTATCGTCCAAGGTGCGCCACAAAAGCCAATGAGCGCCTTATCTTTGGCTAAATTTTCTCTTGTAAGCTTGATCGTGTCATAGACGTATGCTAAATTTTTAGTCGATTTTTCGATACTTAGCGCGTCAAGTGCGGCCTTATCACGCAAAGGCTCACTAAAAACTGGACCCTCGCCCTTTTCAAAACGTAGATCCATACCCATTTCAAGAGGCACAACCAAGATATCGCTAAACAAAATCGCCGCATCAACGCCTAGAATTTCAACTGGTTGAAGCGTGACTTCGCTAGCCTTTTTGTAGTCTTTGCAAAGCGATAAAAAATCCCCTGCTTGCGCGCGTACTCGCATATACTCTGGCAAATATCTACCAGCTTGGCGCATCATCCAAACAGGCGTATAAGGGGTAGGTTTTTTAAGACAAGCGTCTATAAAAATCATTAAATTTCCTTTAAATTTTTAAAGGGATATTACCTAAAAATAGCTAAAGAAAAGATGTATAGGAAATTTTAAGCGTAAAAACGCTTAAAATTTTAGTGATCTCCCTTGTGAAGGAAGTAAAGTCCAAGGCAAAGTGCAAGGATAGAAGCCGCAAGATAGGCCATCTCAAGCGGAGTTGTGAAGTTTGCGTGAAGCACCCTTTGGAAGAAATTTACGATTAAGACCATGACGATCACTTTGCCAAGCTTGTCTTTTAGCTCATCAAGTGAATACACTTCAAGTACCTTGCTCTGCTTTGACTGTTTTAGCTGTGTGATCTCTGAGATGAAAAGCTCGTAAATTCCGAAGCTAAATATATAAAGAACAAGTGCCATCAAGTATAGATCGATCGCTCCAACTATCTCACCAACGACTTCTGAGTGGAAATTTTCAACGTGAAAATCTGCAGCAAAGAAATATTTATAAACCTCTAAAAGTACCTTGCCGACGTCGTAACTTGCGATGATAAAAAGCACGATCGCACCTAAAAGTCCAAAAACTACTGGAAAAAGTGTAAAGCTGTTGCTAGCAAGCAAAATTTTTTCAAATATCTTACGCAATAAAAATCCTTTTTATTTACTCTTGCATCGCGATCCACTTTTGTGCGATCCTGACGGCATTTGTCGCAGCTCCCACACGTATCTGATCGGCACTGCACCATAGATGAAGCACATTAGGTCTGTAATTATCAACTCTGATCCTACCGACATAAGTCTCATTTGTATCGCTTGAAATGATAGGCATTGGATACTCTTTATTTGCTGGATTATCGACTACGACGACGCTTGGAGCTTTGCTTAAAATTTCTCTTGCTGCGTCCGCACTTACATCCTTATCAAAGTGGATAGTGATCGCCTCTGAGTGGCTTCTAAGCACTGGCACACGCACACAGGTAGCGCTAACTTCGATATCTTTGTGAAGAATTTTTTGCGTCTCATTGACCATTTTCATCTCTTCTTTTGTATAGTCATTATCCAAGAAAACGTCTATATGGGGGATCACATTTAGTGCTAGGCGGTGCGCAAATACCTTTGGCTCGCACTCATCAAGCTTAAACTCAAAGAATTTTTGCATCTGAACGACAAGCTCTTCCATGCCCTCTTTGCCAGCACCGCTTGCTGCTTGGTATGTAGAAACGTCGACTCTATTAATACCAAAAGCGTCGTTTAATGGTTTTAAAATTTGCACCATTTGGATAGTCGAGCAGTTTGGATTTGCGATGATGCCGCGGTTTTTCCACATAGCAATGTCGCTTGGATTGCACTCTGGCACAACAAGAGGGATATCTTTATCCATCCTAAAATGGCTGGTGTTATCGATGACTACTGCACCACTATCAGCTGCAAATTTGGCAAATTTCTCTGAGACTGAACCGCCCGCACTAAAAAAAGCAATATCTATCTCATGCTCGCTAAAAACCTTTTCGGTTAGCTCTTTTACCTTGTAATATTTGCCATTAAATTCGATCTCACTACCAGCGCTTTTTGCACTAGCAAGCGGCAAAAGCTCTCCAACTGGAAACTCAACCTCTTCCATCACTCTAAAAAGCTCTTCGCCGACCGCTCCAGTAGCACCAACGACAGCTACGTTAAATTTTCTCATCTGCTCTCCTTATCTTTTTTTAATTTTCGTAATTTTACTTAAATTTATGGCTATTTTTTGCTTCTGGCTTGTAAAAATAGATCATTTGGCAAAATTTCATCACCCTCGCTTAGTATCGCCGCTCTTTGCACGACTGAAATGAGCTCTCTTATGTTGCCTGGATAGTCATAGCTCAAAAGCTCCTCTTTTGCCGCTTTTGAGAAATTTTTAGCCTCAAAACCATACTCTTTGCAGCATTTTTCTAAAGCATCCTGCGCGATAGGTAAAATTTCGTCTTTTCGCTCGCGAAGTGGCGGGATGAAAAGCGGGATCGTATTTAAGCGGTAGAAAAGATCCTCTCTAAACCTGCCCTCCCTCATCGCAAGCTCTAAATTTGCGTTTGTGGCGCAGATGATGCGAACGTCTATCTTTTCACTCTTTGTAGCGCCAAGTCTTGTTATCTCGCGCTCCTGCAAGGCACGAAGCAGCTTTGGTTGTAAATTTATGGGCATCTCGCCGATCTCATCTAAAAATAGCGTTCCGCCATTTGCTAGCTCAAACTGTCCTTTTTTTGTAGTCGCAGCGTCGGTGAATGCACCTTTTTCAAAGCCAAAAAGCTCACTTTCAATTAAATTTTCAGGGATAGCCGCCATATTTAAAGCAACAAATGCCGCATCTTTTCTCGGTGAGTTTGCATGGATAAATTTAGCAAAGACCTCCTTACCAACGCCGCTTTCTCCGCTAAGCATTATTGAAGCGTCAGTCCTTGCGGCTTTTAGCGCGATATTTAGCGTCGCTTCAAGCGCCTTTGAAGTGGCTAAAAAGCCGTTATTTTCGCTTTTGGTTTCAACTTTTTTTATGCTTTTTGGAGTTTTTTGCTTTAGTGCCTCTACCCTTTTTATCGCTTCATATAGCGTTGAGACGTCAAATGGCTTGGTTAAAAAGTCTTTTACGCCAAGCCTAACGCTCTCTATCGCCTTGTTAAGTGTCGCGTTACCAGTCATTATAATGACGTCAAATTTGCCATTTAGTTCTTTAATGAACTCAAGTCCGTCCATCTTTGGCATGTTTATGTCGGTTATGATTAGATCAGTGTCGTCGTTTAGTTTTTTTAGAGCTTCAACTGCGCTCTTGTAGCTTTTGATGTTTAGCTCTTCATACTCGCCAAGTGCGATCTCAAGCGACTTTCGCATATTGATGTCATCTTCTACTATGACGATATTCATTTGATCTCTTTTTTATTGAAGTGTGCCGATGATAGCGGATTTTGGCTTAAATTCCACCATAAATCTAACTGGCAAAATTTTCAAATTTGAAGCGTTTGTGACCTGCGCATTTTTGACATTTAGCTCATTTTTTATCATCACTTTTTTTAAGGCAAAGCAGTCAAAAATTTCATCTTTGTGTAAATTTAAAAAGCCAAGAGTTGTGGTATTTTCATCTTTAAAAGCGTCTATCTGGCAAAGAAATTTTGGTTTTGGATTTGGCGAGAGAGTCATCGCCTTTGAAAATGAAATTTCTTCAAAGGCAACTATTTGGTTTTTTGTATCGACCTTCGCCCAGAAGATAAATTCTTCCAAGCAAAAGGCAAAATTTAAAAGTATCGTTAGTAAGAAAAGACTTCTCGCCACTTATCTTCGTCTATCTTAAGCTCCATATTTACCTTATAAAGCCCGTCTTTGAAATTTTCATTCACGATCCTTGCGTTTTTAACAAGACCTTGAACCTTTGAAGTGATAGATGAGTCGTTTAGCATCGCGTCTCTTACGGTGTCTTCAGCGTTGATCTTTACGCCATAAAGCTTACCAGCAAGCTGAGAATAAGCATCAGCCATAGCTGCTCTTTTTGCAAGAGTGACTGACTGAGCGTATGAGAGCGAATTTAGTGGAGCTATGCCCTCGCCTGTGGCTCTAAAAGTGGTCTCTCTTGGAGCACTATCATATATCATCTTCTCTTTTTTCATCACCTCTCTAAGATCGTCTTTATCGACCTTTTGGATGACTACATTGCGGTTTGATGTGCTAGTTGGCTCGCCCATAAAGCCGTTAAATGAGCAACCGCCAAAAATAGTAACCATCAAAGCAAAAGATAAAATTTTAACCTTCATAAACAACCTTTTTTATGCTTTTATTTAAAATTTAATAGCAAAATTTATTCCAAAAACCCCATATCTTCGCTTGGTGCTTCATCCTCATCTTCGCCATCATCTGCCTTAGGGCATCTTGCGATACTTACGACATCATCGCCATCGACATTTACGACGATCACGCCGCTTGTATTGCGTCCTGCTTTGCGGATGCTTTGCATATCAACTCTGATCATCTTGCCACTTGATGTTAAAGCCATTAGATCTTGCTCTTCATCAACCATCACAACACCCACTAGATCGCCTGTTCTGCTTGTTAGTTTCATGCAGATGACGCCTTTGCCGCCACGATTTGTCAAGCGGTACTCATCAGCAGTTGTGCGCTTGCCGATACCTTTTTGAGATATGCTTAAAATTTCTTGGTCATTGCTTTCGATGACTGCTGCGCCTACGACTTCATCGCCTGGCTCTTTAAATTTAATGCCAGTTACGCCACGTGCAGTTCTTCCCATTTGGCGAACCTTGCTGATCTTAAATTTAAGACACATACCCTTTTTAGTAACGACAAATAGCATTGTCTCATCGCCTGAGTTTGCGTCCTCTTCAGCATTTGCACTATCTTCGTCGATCTCATTTTGAAGCTCTTCTACTTCAAGCACCTCAGTCTCAACACTTAGCTCATTTTCAGGGTCAGTGACTGGCATATCATCGTATGTTTGAGCGATGAGCGCAGTTACTAGCTCATCATTCTCATCAAGGCTGATCGCTCTTACGCCAACTGAGCGGATGTTTTTAAACTCACTTAAATTTGTGCGTTTTACGATGCCGTTTTTAGTGAAAAACGCTAGAGATTTGCTCTCGTCAAAGTCGGTTGTTGGGATGATCGCTTTGATCTTCTCGTCAGGCTGCAGCTGGATCAAATTTACAACTGCTTTGCCCTTTGCCGTGCGGCTTCCCTCTGGGATTTTGTAGACCTTTAACCAGTAAAGCTGTCCGCGGTCTGTCACAAACATAAGCGTGTCGTGAGTATTTGAAGTAAAGAAGCTCTCAATAAAGTCATCATCATATGTAGTGACTGCTACTTTACCCTTGCCGCCACGTTTTTGCTTCTCATACTGCTTACTTGGCACACGCTTGATATAGCCACGGTGTGTTATGGTTACAACCATATTTTCATTTGGTATGAGGTCTTCGATATCGATGTCATCGTAGTCATCAACGATCTCAGTCACTCTTGGTACTTTAAATTTATTTTTGATCTCAAGAAGCTCTTCTTTGATCAAATTTTCAAGCAATGTCTCGCTCTTTAAAATTTCATCAAGTCTTGCGATCTCAGCCATAAGCTCAGCTAGCTCAGCCTCTAGTTTTTCTCTCTCTAGGCCTGTAAGCTTGCTTAGACGCATATCAAGGATAGCGTTTGCTTGAAGCTCTGAGAGGTTAAATTTACTCATCAGCCCTTCTCTAGCAATGGCTGTATCGGCACTATTTCTAATAAGCTCGATCACCTCGTCTATGTTATCAAGTGCGATCTTTAGACCCTCTAAGATGTGGGCTCTTGCACGTGCTTTTTCAAGCTCAAATATCGTTCTTCTAATGATGACCGTTTTTCTATGATTTAAAAATAGCTTAAGTAGCTCGATAAGGTTAAATACCTTTGGCTCTTTGTTATTAATAGCAAGCATAATAACGCCAAAAGTGCTCTCCATCGTGGTTGATTTAAAGAGATTATTTAGCACGATGTCACTCATAGCATCGCGCTTTAGCTCGATGACTACACGGATGCCGTCCTTGTCAGACTCATCTCTAACCTCGCTGATGCCCTCTATCTGCTTATCTTTTACAAGCTCAGCGATCTGCTCGATAAGCCTAGCTTTGTTTGTTTGATAAGGCAGCTCGTCGATGACGATCACGTCTTTGTTTGGCTTTTTTTCTATGTGAGTTTTGGCTCTTAGTTTGACCCTACCACGACCTGTGCGGTAGGCCTCTATGATGCCCTTTTTACCAAAGATGATACCACCTGTTGGGAAGTCTGGACCTTTTATAAATTCCATCACCTCTTCAAGTGTCGCTTCTTTGTTTTCAAGAAGTAGCAAAAGACCGTCTATTAGCTCATCAAGGCTGTGTGGCGGGATATTTGTCGCCATACCGACAGCGATACCGCTTGAGCCATTTAGTAATAAATTTGGCACACGGCTTGGAAGTACGTCTGGCTCAACCTCTCTATCATCGTAGTTTGGTACAAAATCAACCGTGTCTTTGTCTATATCTTTCAAAAGCTCCTCGGTAAGCATAGTCATTCTAGCTTCAGTATAACGCATAGCAGCTGCGCTGTCGCCGTCTATCGAGCCAAAGTTTCCTTGTCCGTCAACAACTGGATAACGCATAGAAAATTTCTGAGCCATACGAACAAGAGCGTCATAAACTGCTGTATCACCATGTGGGTGGTACTTACCGATGACTTCACCAACGATACGAGCTGACTTCATGTAGGCACTTCTGCTGCCAACGCCAAGATTGTCCATAGCATATAAAATTCTTCTGTGAACTGGCTTTAGTCCGTCTCTAGCATCAGGCAAAGCACGTCCCACAATGACACTCATGGAGTAGTCAAGATAGCTAGTTTTTATAGACTCTTCGATATCAACAGACGCGATATCTTGGGTTAATTCAAGTAGGTTGTCTTTCATTTTTTTCCTTAAATTTAGCTTGGCTGATTTTAACCAATAATTGATAAAAACTTGCTAAATAGCAAATTTGTGCGGTGCGAAAGATCGCTATAATAAAATAAATTTTTTTATAAAGTAAAATTTAGTTCAAAATTTTTTCTATCTGATCTTTTTTAAGAATAAAATCGTAGCTAAAAGCATCTACCACGACTCCAGCGTAGCTACTCTCTTTTAGCATCGCATGATACTCTTTTAGCCCTATCTCTATGCTCTCTTGCTCGCTGTCATTTCGCCAAAGCTTCATCGCCTCTTTGCTAGTAAATGCTGGAAAATAGCTAAGCTTCTCACTCTCATCTTCAAGCAGGATAAATTTGATATTTGAGCCCTCCTCCTCATAAACTACGCCGCCATCAGGCTTTGCAAGCGCTTGGTTTAAAAGCACTGGAGCGAAAAAAGTAGCCTTTTTCAAAGCTACTATCAAATTTATCTCATTTTGCTGGCTGGGATCTTTTAAAAATTTATCCATAGCTTCTTGCATTTTAGCCCCTAAAAGCCTCGTCTACGGCCTGGCAAATCGTGTGGATAAAAAAGATATGTGACTCTTGAATTCTTGCCGTATCGCTTGAGCTAACGACTAAATTTAGATCGCAGCCCTCATTCATCGCACCACCGCCTTTACCACTAAGCCCAAGTACCGATACGCCCATTTTCTTGGCACTTTTTATAGCTTCAAGGACATTTTTGCTGTTGCCGCTTGTTGAGATCGCCACCAGTAAGTCGCCAGACTGAGCTAAGGCCTCAAACTGACGTGAAAAGACATAGTCAAAGCCGTAGTCATTGCCAATGGCCGTAAGTGCCGAAGTATCAGTAGTTAGCGCGATGCCTGGGAGCGCTTGGCGCTCGCTTTTATATCTGCCAGTTAGCTCGGCTGCAAAGTGCTGAGCGTCCGCTGCAGAGCCGCCGTTACCGCATATGAGCACCTTTTTGCCATTTTTTAGCGTATCAGCTACCATCTGGCAAGCGCGCTCTAGGCTATCAAGTAAATTTACATGCTCGCTAAAGGTCTTTTGGTGAGCCTCGAGTTCATTTTTTATCATTGTTTTTAGCATCTTTTATCCTTTTTATTATCCCTGTTGTGCTTTTGCCCTCGACAAAGTCAATTAGCCTGACCTCTTTTACGATCTCGCTGCCAACGACCTCTTTGTCTTTATAATCAGCCCCTTTTACAAGCACGTCAGGCTTTATCTTTGTTATCAAATTTAATGGCGTATCCTCGTCAAATATCACGACATAATCGACAAACCCAAGCCCACTTAGCACGCAGGCTCTGTCATCTTGCGAGTTTATAGGCCTAGCCTCGCCTTTTAGCCTCTTAACTGAAGCGTCCGAGTTTAGCCCAACAACCAAAAGATCGCCAAGCTCTCTTGCACGGGCTAGGTATTTTACGTGCCCAGCGTGCAAGATATCAAAGCAGCCATTTGTGAAAACGACCTTTTTCTTGCCCTTTTGGCTCAAAATTTCTTCTAGCTCCTCAACGCTTTTAAGCTTGTGCTCGAAATTTGCCCCAAATGAGCTATTTAGCAGCTGCTCGATCTCGCTAAAGCTAGCCGTTGCGCTACCTATCTTTGCCACGACGACGGCTGCTGCAAGGTTTGCTATCTTTATCGCCTCTTTTATGTCAGCCCCATTTGCTAGCATATAGCCAAGTGTAGCCAGCACCGTATCTCCAGCGCCAGTGACGTCAAAGACCTCTTTTGCCTTAGCGGCAAAGATGTGTAGCCTGTCGTCATATAGCGCGATACCCTCTTCTGAGATCGTGATGATCGAATAGGTCAAATTTAGCTCGTCTTTTAGCTGTTTTATCGCCTTTTCAAGCTCAACCTTGTCTTTTATCTTTAAATTTGTAGCCTCGCTCGCCTCTTTTTTATTTGGTGTCAGAAGAGTTGCGTTTTTGTATTTTGAGTAGTCACTACCTTTTGGATCGATAAGTACTGGAATTTTTAGCCTCACGCACTCGTTTATTATCTCTTGGCAGACCTTTTCGCTAAGCACGCCCTTACCGTAGTCACTTAGCAAGACAGCCTTAAAATTTGTAAGATTTTCTTTGACTTTTAAGACAAGCTCATCTTCTAAATTTATCTTGACAACACTCTCTTTATCGATCCTGACAACTTGCTGGTGAGATGCCATGATGCGGCTTTTTATCGAGCTTTCACGTCCTTTTTCGGTGAGTATGAGCTCATCTTTTACATTTAGCTCAGCAAGCTTCTCTTTTATCTTTTTGCCAGCCTCATCATCTCCTAGGACGCTAGCCACACTCACATTTGCACCAAGCGAGAGTAAATTTCTCACCACGTTGCCAGCGCCACCAAGCGTGTAGGTTTCGTTATTTATCTTCACCACTTGCACTGGTGCTTCAGGAGAAATGCGGTCGCAGCTGCCCCAGATATAGTGATCCAGCATAAGATCACCAACGACTAAAATTTTAACTCTCTTAGCCATTTAGCTCTTCCTTATAAATTCTCTTTATCTCTGGCAAGTAGTCTTTGATCGCCTCTTCCAAGCTCCAAGTCGCGCTAAAGCCAAATGCCTCGCGAGCTGGAGCTACGTCGGCCTCTGTGTGAAACTGATATGAGCCGATAAACGGGTTTTTGATATATTCGTTGCCTAAATTTACGCCGATCTCTCGTTGCAAGATGTCAGCGATATCTTGAAAGCTTCTAGCCTTGCCAGTAGCTGCGTTATAGATGCCACTTGGCGCATCAAGCGCTTTTATATTTGCATCAATAATGTCTTTTATATAGACAAAGTCACGTTTGATCTGGTCGCTGCCCTCAAAGAGTCTTGGGGTCTTGCCAGCTAAAATTTGTAAGCCAAACTGAAGTACCATTGAGGCAGTTTTATTTTTGAAAAACTCGCCCTTGCCAAAGACGTTAAAATACCTCAGCCCAACCACACTTACACCACGTTTTGCATAAATTTTATTGATATTATCCATGCTTAGTTTGCTAAAGCCGTAAACATTATTTGGCGCTTCGCACTCACCAACGGTTTGCGGGCTCTTTGCGTTGCCATAAGTGGCACCTGAACTTGCATAGATCATCTTTGCGCCCAAACTCTCGCAGATGTCAAGCAAATTTACAAAAGCGTTTACATTTGTTTTTATTAGCTCATCTTGCTCTTTTACGGTCGTGTCAGAGATCGCTGCTTCGTGGTAGATAACATCTGGACGAAAGCTCTTTATCTTTTCAAGCGTGCTAGGATCGTTGATGTCGCCAGCGTAAATTTCACCTTTAAAACCAAGTAAATTTTTAAAATGACCAAAGCTTTTTAGGTTGCCATTGCTAAATGTCTCGTCGTTTCTAAATTTATCCACAACAAGCACGTGAGCATCTTTGTAATTTTCATCAAAATAATGCGCTAAGGCTGAGCCGATAAAGCCAGCGCCACCAGTTATAACTATCTTTTTTCCATTTAAATTCATAGTGATTTTTCCTTTTTTAGCTTATTTAAAATATCTCTTACATCTTTAAAATTTATGCCATCAAGTAAGAAATTTCTACCAACACCTGCCCTTTTACCAGCCTCGACGTCACTTGGCTTATCGCCTATCATGAGCGAGTTTTTAGGGTCTATATTAAACTCTTTGCAGGCATCAAGTATCATTTTTGGATTTGGTTTTCTGCAAGCGCAATCCGCCACTGGAGCATGTGGGCAAAAATAGACTTTGGTGATGGAAATTTGCTCTTTTTTGAAAATTTCAAGCATAAATTTATTTAGAGCGTCAAACTGCTCCTGCGTGTAGTAGCCTCTTCCGATACCTGATTGATTTGTCACGACAAAGAGCTTGTAGCCAGCCCCAGCAAATTCTCTTAACGCATCAAAAATGCCATCGATAAATTTAAAATCTTTTATCTCATAAACATATCCAGCATCTTCGTTTATTACGCCATCTCGATCTAGAAAAAGTGCTTTAATAGGCTCATTTTTATTCATTTGGTGATTATAGCCAAAATATTTTAACTAGCTTCTTGCGAATTTACCTTTTTGTACTATAATGCATAAACTTTTTTACAAAGGATGAAAAATGAAAAAATTACTAATTGTTTCTAGCGTTGCGGCTCTACTTTCAACTGCTGCCTTTGCTGCAGATGGTGCTGCTATCTACAAAAAATGCATCGCCTGTCATGGTGCAAAAGCTGAAAAAATGTTTAATAATAAAGTTCCAGCTTTAACATCTCTTGATGCAGCAGCTATCGAAGAGGCACTAAAGGGTTATAAAACAGGAGCAAATAAATTTGGTCTTGGCGCTATGATGAAACCAATCGCTACTCCAATGAGTGACGAAGATGCAAAAGCAGTAGCTGAATACATCCAAACTTTAAAATAATAATTAGGGGCATTCGCCCCCTCCTGCATTTTTTAATTTATACTAATAATCCATAAAACATATAGTAGATGGAAATTTCTCTTTTTATATTTAAAAGTTATGAAACCTATTTTTTACTAATCTTTCTTTTTACATATTAAAATAAAACTATTCTAGTCTTCAAAGCCATAAAACAACGCTTAGAGATAGCTAAGAGCGTAAGTAAAATAGAGGCTCGCAAACTCTTTACTGAAACAAAAGATGACCAAGTGCTTCGTATGGCTTACTACTGGGTATCTCAAGGTGCTTATGATAACTGCAAAGACCTACCATTAAACAAGTGCCCTATAACTCATCTAAACCACGATACAGCAAATCGTATGTGGTGGGCTGCAAGAAACCATCTAGGATATAAGGGAGAAAACAACACTCACGGACTATACGTATTACGCCATACAGTGGCTTCCAGGTTAGTGAGTTTGAAGGGATTTAATGCTCATAAATTGATGGCTTTTATGGGTCATACAGATATTAAAAGTAGCTTACACTACGTTCATCTCAACGTTGATGATATACGTGATGGTGTGGGGGTTGGTGCTTAATTAAAAGATGATAAAAAGTAATGGGCATTTGGTTGCGGAGGACGGATTTGAACCGCCGACCTTCGGGTTATGAGCGTTAAGGGCTTTTATAAGTAGCCATTAAGCTACATTTTTTTAAAATCCATTTTATGAAAATATTAAAAAGCACTACATTTGACAAATGGTTACATAAATTAAATAATCCGATCGTTAAAATTTCTATTTTAAGAAGATTAGATCAAATAGAAACTAAAGATCATTTAGGAGATTATAAATTTATTGATACAGATTTATATGAGCTTAGATTTTTTAATCGTGGTGGAATAAGAATATTTTTTACTTTTAATGGCGATGAAATAATTATATTATTAAATGCTGGCGATAAAGATAGTCAAAGCGATGATATTAAAAAAGCAAAAGAGATATTGAAGGATTATAAATGAAAGAAGAATTTACAAAATTTAATTTAGAAGACTATTTAACAACCGATGAACTTAGAAAAGAATATTTAAATCAAGTTTTGGCCGATGGCGATATCGAAGAATTTAAAAGAGCTTTATTTTATATTGCAAAATCAAAAGGTATTGAGAAAGTTGCAAAAAAAGCAAATTTAAATAGGGAAAGCTTTTATAAGATGTTTAAAGAAAATTCAAAACCTAGATTTGAAAGCATATTTAAGGTTGTAAATGCTCTTGATATTAAACTTGTTTATGCCTAATATATCTTAATCAAGGTTTAACTTAATCCCAAATTTTAAAAGCTCTTTTGGTAAAAAGTCATCTATATTGTTTATTGTTTCATTATCTATTTCTATTAAATTTAAACCATATTTTTTATAAAGGTGTTTCTTTTTTTCCTTTCTCGCTAAATATTTTTCATCTTCTTCGTATCCCCAAAATTCTATATAAATTTTTCCTTTTGGTATATAAAAATCGCAATACATATCTTCTTCTATTGGAACTCTTTTTTCATAAGCGTGTGCTATACACTCTCCAAATAGCCAGTTTGATATAATTACTTCAGCCCTGCTTCTTACATAGTGTCCATCATTAGTTCTATATTCTGCCTTAAATTTATCTCTAAAATTTTCTTGCTTTTCTTCTTTTTCTTCTTTTTTTATTTCGTTTATAAAGATATCGTCTTTTAATATTTCTTCTGTCCATCTAATATTTGCTTTTCCCATATAAAAATTTTGCTCTCCACCTTTGCTTTTTCCAAGTTGTGTTACTGTATATCCATTACTACATTTTTCGGCATAACCTATATTTACAAAAGCTTCGTTTATCTCTTTTGAATTTTTATTAAATGCTTCTGCTATTTGTTTTGCTGTTATAATTTGCATAAAATTCCTTTTTTTAAAATTTGTTTTTCTTACTTGTTTTTCTATAAAAT
>NZ_PIRR01000029.1:0-24540 GCF_003048555.1 Campylobacter concisus
TTGTTGATATTGATAAAAATTTATACTCACAAGTTGTTATTTTTGGGGCAAATTTAAAAGAGTATGGCCCAAGTGAGGTAGAGATCTATATAAGCGAAACTTTTGACTTTTGTGTAGCTTTTTTTGGAGCACTTGCGATCGGCGTGAGACCGATTTTGCTCGCAAAGCCTATTTTTAGTAGTGATAAATTTAATATCAATGATGAAAATTTCAAGAATTTTTTGGCTCCAGCTAGAAATATGGAGCCAAATTTTAATCTAAATTCTACTTTTTTTCTTCAAACTTCGGGCTCGACTGGAAAGAGCAAAAATATCCCAAAAAGACTTGGTGCAATGATAGAAGAAGGGCTGTTTTTAAAAGAAGAACTTGGATTTAATGAAAGCGATACATTTTTTTCAAGCGTTTCACATCAGCATATGTTTGGCCTTACTTTTAAGGTATTCTTGCCCATCATCTCTGGTGCAAAGGCTGTTAGCAAGGAGCTAAATTACCCAGAGGCGATCTTTGAGCTTGATCTTTCAAATTTAAGCTTTGTAACAAGCCCAGTTTTGCTTCAAACGCTAATTTCTAGCCCAAGAGCAGCTGAAATTTCAGGGCTAAAAAACATCATCTGTGCCGGCTCAGCCCTAAAGAGCGAGCTAAGAGCTAGCATAGCAAAACTAAGCAGTGCGTGCATCATCGACATCTATGGCAGTACCGAAACTGGTGTAGTGGCTAGAAATTTAGGCGATGAGCTTTTATTTTTTAGTAAGGTAAAGGCAGGTCTTAGCGAGGACGAGGCGTTAAATGTGAGCTCGCCTTGGTGTGAGTTTTTCCAAACTAGTGACTGGGCGCAGATAAATGGCAATAGGCTCACACTAAAAGGTAGGATCGATAGGATAGTCAAACTAAATGACAAAAGGGTCAATCTAATAAGCATCGAAAATAAGATGCTTGAAAGTGGTCTTTTAAAAGACTGCTACTGCGATACGCATCCAAAATTTAAGCGTCTGGCTGCACTTTTAGAGCTTAGTGAAGAGGGTGTGAAACTCTTTAGAGATAGCGGTAAAAAGGGCATTGTAGCAAGGTTAAATGAGCTTTTAAGGCCTGAGTTTAAAAATAGTGTTAGGTATTTTAAAATCGTTAGCTCACTTTGTAAAAACGCGCAAGGGAAATTTCTAAAAGCAAATTTTAAAGAGCTTTTAGAAAAAAGTGAGGAGCCTAGCTGGGATAAAAGTAGCGAGGACGGCGTTTATAAATTTAAGACAAAGCTTAGCCCAGCACTTGGCATTTTTACTGAACATTTTCCAAATTTACCTCTGCTACCTGGCTTTGTACAGCTTGATTTTGTATTTAAATTTGCAAGAAAACTTGGCGCAGAAATAGGCGATCAGTGCGTGGTGGAGAATCTGAAATTTTTAAAATTTGTAAGGCCAAATGACGAGCTTTGTATAGAAATTTTGCAAAAAGATGAGAAAGTTTGTTTTGAGATATTTTGCAATGGCACTAGAAGTGCTGCTGGTAGGATAAAGCTGGGCTTATGAAGACGCTTTTTCTCATACCATTTTACAACCATCCAGAGAAGATAAAAGCCCTTTGTAAGGCGCTTGCGAGATACAATCTACATATTTTGATAGTCGATGATGGCTCAAACGAAGCTTCAAAAAAGGCTTTGCAAAATTTGAGCGAATTTGGTGTAGAAATTTTGACAAGGGCACAAAACGGCGGTAAGGGAGCTGCACTAAAAGATGGCTTTAGACACGCTGTGCGAAATGGCTACACGCATGCATTTCAGATCGATGCTGACTTTCAGCATGACATAAGCGAGGTGGCTGAGTTTTTAGAGCTTAGCAGAAAGTGTCCGCATCATATGATAATGGCTGATCCGATTTATGGCGAGGACGCACCAAAGTCGAGGTTTTATGGTAGAAAGATCACAAATTTTTGGGTCAAGGTAAATACATTAAGCACCGACATAAAAGACGCGATGTGTGGCTTTAGAATTTATCCTCTAAAAGAGCTTGAGTGGGCGATATCTCAAAGCAGGTCAAATAGGATGGAATTTGACATGGAAATCCTTGTAAATGCCGTAAGAGTAGGCACCAGACTAAAGTGGATACCGCTAAACGTAAGATATGAAAAAGGCGGCGTTTCGCACTTTAAAATGCTAAAAGATAACGTATTAATAAGCCTTATGCATGCAAAATATTTTTTTAGTTTGGTTCCATTTTTGCTAAGTAAAGCCCTTAAAGGACAAAAATATGCATGGTGGCAAAAAGGCGAAAGATCAAATGAATTTTTCTTAAGGGTGAGCTTGTTTTTAACTAAAAATTTACCTATTTTTCTTATAAAACCTATCGTTATGATCGTCGTTTGTTTTTATTATATTTTTTCAAAAATAGAGAGAAAAAATATAAGAGAATTTTTGCAAAATGTAGAGAAATTTAGCGGTAAAAAACCAGTTACTGGTGTTTTTAGAAATTTTTATGAATTTGGTATTGCGATTTGCGATAAATTTCGTATTTGGCAAAATGGTGTGCTCGAAAATGAGCTAGATATTGACGAGCTTATGTGGATAAAAGAAGAGTTTGAGGTATCAAATCGTGGCAGAATTTTGCTAACAAGCCATCTAGGAAATGTAGAAATTTGCAAGGCACTCTCGCTTAGATCACCAAGCTTTCGCATGATCATCTTGGTGTATAGCAAGGGAAGTGAGAATTTTTATAAAATTTTAGAGCAGATAAGTAAAGGGCAGATCAAGCTAATAAGCGTAGAAAACCTCGATGCAGCATCTATGCTTGAGCTAAAAGAGGCGGTAGAAAACGGTGTAAATATCGGCATAATGGGCGATAGAACCCCGGTAAATGGTGATAAATTTGTCGAAGTGAGCTTTCTTGGCAAGATGGCTAAATTTAACTATGGCCCATACTTGCTAGCTGGCATTTTGGGTGTAAAAATGAGCACACTTTGGTGCGTGAAAAATGGCGATAAATTTAGTATCGAGCTAAGCGACATCGCAGATGAGATAAAACTAGGTCGCGACCGCAAGGCAAGCGTCATACCATACGTGCAAAGCTATGTAAGGCAGCTTGAGGAGCAAGCGTGCAAGAGTCCGTCGCAGTGGTTTAACTTTTTTGATTTTTGGAGATAAATTTGAAAATTTCACACGTTAGCACATTTAAAGTGGCGTTTTTTGATGTTGATAGCATGGAAGTGATGTGGCATGGAAACTACGTCAAGTACCTAGAAATGGCACGCTGCGAGCTACTTGACAAGCTAGGATACAACTACATTGCTATGAAAAAAGATGGTTACGCCTTTCCTATCGTAAAACTTGACGTAAAATACGTGCGCCCAGCCTTTTTTAATGACGTCATAAAGATCACGACGACGCTTAGCGAGTGCGAAACATTTTTAAAATTTCACTACCTTATAGAAAATGAAAAGGGCGAAAAACTAAGCGAGGCAAATACCGCGCAAGCTGTCATCGATATGAAAAGCTTGCAAACTTGCTTTGAGATGCCAGAGGCCCTAAAAAATGTACTTAAAGCTTACACAAAAAAGGAAAATATATGAAAAAAATAGCTCTTTTTTTAGCCATTTTTATATCTTGCTTTGGCTATGAGCTAAGTGAGCTTAAAAATATAGTAAAAACAGATGGAGTAAGCGGAAATTTCACGCAGACAAAGAGCCTGGCCGGCTTTAACAAAAGCATAAAAAGCACGGGCGAGTTTAAACTAGAAAAGGGCGGTCTTTACTGGGATACACTAGAACCAGTCGTCTCAAAGGTTTTTATAAACAAAGACGGCATTTTTAAAAACGAAAATGGCAAGCTTGAAAAGACGAGCGCAAATTTTGACGAAAAGCTCTTTCTTGCTATCATCAGCCTAGATGAAAACGAGCTTAGAAAAGAATTTGACATAAAAACAAGCGGCAGTCTAAAAAAGTGGAGCATAGAGCTAAGCCCTAAAAATTTACTCTTTAAACAAATTTTTAAATCCATAAAGATAAGCGGCGATAAGGCGGTAAAAAAGATCGAGCTTGATGAGGTAAGCGGCGATAAAACACTAAATGAGTTTAGTCTAAAATGAAAAAACTAGCCACGATCTTGGCTTTTATCTTTGTTTTTTTAGCCTCGCTTGGCTACTCACTTGCAAGCCTAAAAAACGTGCAAACTGACATCTTTTCACTGATAAATTTCAAGGGCGCCAAAGAGGCAAAGGTACTAAAAGAGGTGCAAGATGAGATGGCGTCAAATTTTTTAGTGCTAGTAAATTCCAAAGAGCTAGCCAAAAATGTGCAAAGCTTAGCTCTTAAAAGTTCGCTTTTTAAAAGCTTTGAGGCGAACTTAGATATAAATTTAAACGATTTAAAAAGTGACATCAACCGCTCGAAGATTGCGTTTTTAAGTAGGGCTGATCTAGAGCTTTTAAAAAACGATAAAAACGCTTTTTTCCAAAAACGTGCAGAGGAAATTTTTAATAGCTTTAGCTTTAGACTTTTAAATGTAAAAGATGATTTTTTCTCGCTAAGTAGCGGCTTTAGCGCAAAAAATGGCAATGTGAGCTTAAATTTAGCCGAGCTCATGCTTGAGGTAAAGGACGGAGAGAAGAGCTTTTTCTTGCTAAAAGGTGAGCTAAAAAAGGGGGTTTCGAGCGAGGGGCTAATAAATTTTTATCACGACCTAAATGCGCTAAAAGTTTGGCAAAATGAGCTTTTTGTGCACTCAAGTGCCCTCTATCAGGCATTTTCAAAGCAAAAAAACGAGACTGAGAGCCTTTATATGAGCGCGCTCTCGCTTAGTTTGACCGCTATATTTTTGATGCTTGCTTTTAGAAATTTGCGAATTTTTTATGTGATATTTATCGCTGTATTTGGCTTTAGTGTGGCATTTGCAGGCACTTTGCTATGCCTTGGTGAGCTAAATATCCTTACTATTTTAATAAGCACAAGCCTCATTGGACTCATGTTTGACTACGTCTTGCACTGGCTTAGCAAAAACGAGGGCGAAGCGATCAGGGCTAGCAGCATAAAAAATATGCTAAAAATTTTCTTGCTAGGCCTACTTATCACGCTTAGTGGCTATCTGGCTTTTACTTTTTCTGATCTTAGGCTGCTTAAAGAAGTGGCGCTATTTTCGGCGTTTGCACTAGTTACTGCGTTTTTAGCCAGCTACTTTTTCATGCCTTTAGTCTTTGAAGGGGTGAAATTTTATAGATCAAAGGTTTTTGACGCGTTTTTAACTAAATTTTGTGATCTCTCAGGCGCGGTTGCAAGGCATTTGGGGGTTAAATTTCTAGCTATCTCACTTATTTTACTAGCTATTTTTCTTGTTTTTGATCTTAAAAATTTATCAAAAAGCGAAAACGTAAAAGACTACTCAAATATGCCAAAGAGCCTGCTAGCGGACTCTTCTTATATATTAAGCTTAACTGGCAACAACCAAAATACGATGATAGTGACAAGATCTAGCGGTGATATTTTGGGTGATGAAAAGAGCCTTTTAGATGAGCTAAAAAAGAGAAATTTGATAAAAGATGAGAGCTCGCTAAGTGATATGTTTTTAAGTAAAAGTGAGCAGGGTGAGCTAAAAGAGGTGTTTAAAAAGGTGCTTGATGATGAGCAAATTTATGCGGTTTATGAGAAATTTGGCTTTAACAAAGATGAGATAAGGGATGAAATTTTAAAAATTTTGGGCGAAAAAGAGCTTGGCGTGAGTGAAATTTTGGCTCTAAAATCAATGAAGGATTTTAAGAAATTTATGCTTGATGAAAATGCAAGTGTGGCTTACGCGAGTGGCTTTGTAAAAGGAGCGGCAAGTGATGATGTGCTAGAGCGCTACAACGCTTTTAGTCTAAATTTTGCTAGCTCGCTAAATGAGAGCCTAACTCAGGCAAAAGAGCTTGCTCTAAAGCTAAAAATAGCAGCACTTGTGATCGCATTTTTACTGCTATGGTTTTACTTTAGTGCGCTTATCTCGGCACTTGTGATGGGCACCATCGTCTTTGGCGTGCTTCTTACGCTCTTTATCTTTGCCGTTTTTGGCATAAATTTAAGCATCTTTGGTGTCTTTGGGCTTATACTTGCAAGTGCTGTGGGGATTGATTACATGATATTTGCGCTAAATGAGAGCCTTAGCGAAAAAGAGCGAATTTATGGGATATTTTGCGCATTTATCACGAGTTTTATCTCGTTTTTTACCCTCTCTTTTAGTCAGACCGCCGCTCTTAGCGTCTTTGGGCTAAGCGTTAGCCTTTGCGTGCTGATATATGGGCTATGTGCTAGCGTTTTGGCTTGTAAAAATATAAAAATTTAGCTTTGTTTTCACGCCCCAAGCGTTTTGGCTAGCTTGGGGCTTTGGTGATATTATTTTATGACGGCTAGTTTGCCTGTGCCAGCGTTTTGATTTACCTCTTTTTGGACATTTGAAGCTTCGAGGAGCTCAAATTTATATGGAGGCTCAAATGGTGGTTTGTCTAGCTTTTCGCAAACGCTGCCCTTTTTAGAAAGGTCTATGTTGCCGCTTTCAAAAATGGTGCCTTTGTTACATTTGTAGCTTATCTTGACGCCATTTGTAAAGTAGTTGTTTTGAGCGTATACTAGCGAGCCAAAGCGCACTCCAATGGCGTATTTTTGGTCATAAAAGCCATCTTTTGAGTCGTAAAAGTTGTTATAGACGTGCACCTTTGCATTGCGTGCCATAGGTAGGCGTTGCGCGCAGTTGTCAAAAATATTATGAGCGACCGTTATAGTTCTCGTTTCGCTGCTGCCGTCCGAGTCTCTTGAGCCTATTAGCATCGTTTTGTCGTGGTTTTCAAAGATGTTGTGCGAGATCGTGATAGCCGCACTGTCCCCCTTGATGTCGCATAGTCCGTCATAGGTTTGCCATTTAGTAAGCTCTCCGCCTGCTAAATGCACATGGCTAAGATCCACAGTGTCCTTAAAATGGCAGTGATCTATCCAGATGTTTTTGCTTGATTCTATGCTAATGCCGTCATATTGCGCGTTGAAGCCGTCATTTTTTTGTATATCTGGAAATGGATCAAAAGCATCTTCGACCAACATGTTGCGGATCGCGATATTTTGGACATTTTTTAGCAAAAGTGAGCCACCTTTTATGCCTGAGTTTTCGCCTAGGCCGATTATCGTGGTATTGCTAGCTACCGGCACTACGATGAGCTTTTTGTATTCGTTGGCTAAATTTTTGCGAAGCGCTGCTAGCTTTGGATCTTGCGAACCATCTAAATTTGCATGGCATGAAGCGCCGTAAGCCTGCATAAATTTAGTATAAGTGTCAAACTCGCCACCGCTAATCTCACTTATAAATTTATCCAGCCCCAAGCTATTGCCATTTTGCGGTATCTTGCCTTCGCTAAGGTCTATGAGCCCATCCACATAGATGACGTAACCACCCATTTGAGCGTATTTTACGAGTTCTTGTCTATCTTTTACGACTACTTCTTTACTCTCTTTGCCGGCGTATCCGCCAAAATTTTGCTCTGTTCCAATGCTAGCGTAACCAAAAGGCAAGTCACTTGCTTTTATCTCGCCCACCTGTGCCTCAGCGCCAAATGCAAATAACGAAGAAACGGCTAGAAACAATATCTTTTTAAACATCTTTAGCCTCCTAAATTTGGCTTTTTATTTTTGATCTTCTGCTAGAAAATCGCTGCCGAATTTTATTTTGGCTCATTAAATTTAGCGTAAGACTTTTATAAATTTTTAGTAAAAGCGAAATTTTACGCGAAAAATATCTCACTTTTTAAGCGAAGTAGGCATAGATACGCACTTAGCACGCTTTGCTCTCTAACGTAGTTGCGCTCCCCTTTTAAAAGCAGTCTCTCAACCTCGATGTTGCCGTTTCTATCGCCAGCTGCGACATATACCGTGCCAACTGGCTTGCTAGCTGTGCCCCCACCTGGTCCTGCTATACCGCTAATAGCAAGTGCAAAGTCCGCATTTGTCGTGCTTAGCGTGCCTTTTACCATTGCTTTTACGCAAGGCTCGCTCACGGCTCCGTAAGTATCTAAAATCTCATCCTCAACGCCCAGCCACTCGTGTTTTATGTGGTTTGCATAAGTCACCAATGAGCCATCAAAGCTAGCCGAGATGCCGCCATATCTTGCAAATTTAGCCGCTGCAAGCCCAGCCGTGCAAGACTCAGCAAATGAAATTTTAAGCCCATTTTGCATGAGCTTTTTTGCTACAAATTTGATCACATCTTTTTGCGGGATAAATTTTTGCGAAAATAGCGTTTTTACCCCTTGTAAAAAGCTCTCGATCTGGCCAAATTTATTGCTTTTTGCCCTTACTAGTATCAAATTTGGCAGGATCTGCGCAAGAGTGATATCGACCTCATAAGTTTTAGCAAGTGGTAGCATAAGGATCTTCGCGCTATCTGCGTCGATGTCTATTAGATGAAAGTAGCTAAAATCAGGCTCATAGTCGGTTAGAAACTCGCCTAGCTCTTCATTTGGATTAGCTTTTATAAGATTTATCTGGGCGTTATTTAGACTGGCTAAAAAGCTATTTTTAGAGTAGTCTAAGCTATCTTTAAGCGCAAGTGTCGTGCTATCTTTTAGCTCGAGCGAGCCCCCAGTTAGCGTCGCTACGATCTTTGCGGCGATGGCAAAATTTTCATCCGAGCCAAAAATGCTTACAAAGTCGTAATCTTTTGATAAATTTTCGATGATAAAAGGTAGCTCTTTGCTATTTTTTGGAGCAAAACTGACAGCTCCAAGCTCGCCAAAATGATCCTCGTAACTTTGAAAAATGTAGTTTAGAAATTCTCTATTTATCTCAAGATCTTCGCCTATTATCAAGATACTTTGTCTCATTTTTAAGCTCCTTTTTTTGCCTCA
This sequence comes from Campylobacter concisus, assembly GCF_003048555.1. Lineage (GTDB taxonomy): Bacteria > Campylobacterota > Campylobacteria > Campylobacterales > Campylobacteraceae > Campylobacter_A > Campylobacter_A concisus_AO. Next base: position 8,841 of record NZ_PIRR01000029.1, read on the forward strand.
TTATACTATTTTTCAGTGTGATTTAACCAGCACAGGTGTAAAATTAGCAAATTTTAAAATCAAGGTAAAAAATGGACTACAAAGAGACACTTTTACTCCCAGAGACAAATTTCCCGATGCGCGGAAATCTTCCACAAAATGAACCACAAAGACTAAAATCATGGTACGAAGACCGCAAGGTTTACGAAAAAATGAAGAAAAATCGCCAAAATGCGGTTAAAAACTTCAACATCCACGACGGCCCTCCGTATGCAAACGGCCACCTTCACATCGGCCACGCGTTAAATAAAATTTTAAAAGATATCATCACAAAAACGCACTATTTTTACGGCGAAAACGTCCGCTACGTGCCAGGCTGGGACTGCCACGGCTTACCGATCGAGCAACAAGTCGAAGTAAAGCTTGGTGACAAGAAAAAAGAGCTTAGCAAGGTCGAGATCAGGGAGCTTTGCAGACAGCACGCGAGAGAATTTATAGACATTCAACGAAATGAATTTAAAAGCCTTGGCATCATCGGCGACTTTGAAAATCCATACATGACGATGAAATTTGAGTTTGAGGCTGACATCTACAAAGCACTTTGCGAGATCGCTAAAAAGGGGCTTTTAGTTGAAAGAAGCAAGCCGGTTTATTGGAGCTGGGCGGCTAGATCGGCGCTAGCTGAGGCTGAGGTCGAGTACGAGGAGAAAGAGGACTACTCTATTTACGTAGCATTTGAGCTTGACAGCGACGCGCTAGAAAAGCTTGGCGTAAAAGAGGCAAGCGCTGTCATCTGGACGACCACGCCTTGGACACTCCCAGCAAATCAAGCCATAAGTCTAAAACCAGATGAAATTTATGTGCTAACGGCTGAAAATTTGATCTTTGCAAAGCCACTACTAGAAAGTGTTGTACAAAGCGGCCTAAGCAAGGGCGAGGTCAAAAAAGAGTTTAAATCAAGCCTGCTTGAAAATACTCACGCGATAAATCCACTAAACGGCAGAAAGTCACGATTTTTACTAGGTGATCACGTCATGATGGATGGGGGTACTGGACTTGTTCATACAGCTCCAGGACATGGCGAGGACGACTACTATGTTTGCCTAAAATATGGCTTTAGCGAAATTTTGATGCCGGTTGATGATGGTGGCTGCTACGATGAGAGCATAAAACATTACGGACTATTTAGAAGTGATGTGGTAGATGAGTTTGTCGGCATGCACATCTTTAAAGCAAATGAGAAAATTTTAGAGCTACTTGGCAAAAGCTTGCTTAGCGTCTCTAAATTTAGACACTCTTATCCATTTTGCTGGAGAACGCATAAGCCTGTTATTTATAGAGCCACAAAGCAGTGGTTTATAGCTATGGACGAGGCTAAACTAGGTGGCAAAACGCTTAGACAAACAGCGCTAAAAGAGCTTGAAAAGGTTAAATTCTACCCAAGCGTAGGCATAAAAAGAATAGGTTCTATGATAGAAAATCGCCCAGACTGGTGCATCTCTCGTCAGCGTGACTGGGGCGTGCCGATCGCGTTTTTCAGAGATAAAGCGACAAAAGAAGTTATATTTGATAGTGAAATTTTAGACCACATCGTGTCTATCTTTAAAGAAAAAGGCGCTGATGCGTGGTGGGCGCTAAGCATAGACGAGCTTTTGCCAAAAGGCTCAAAATATAAGGCTGAAAATTTAGAAAAAGTGATGGACATCCTTGATGTTTGGTTTGATAGCGGCTCGACATGGCATGCGGTCTTGCAAAGCGATAACTACGACGCTGGCAAATATCCTTCAAGCATGTATTTAGAGGGCTCAGATCAGCACCGCGGCTGGTTTCAAAGCTCGCTTCTAGTAAGCACAGCTATAAATTCTCACGCACCTTATGAGAGCATCCTAACTCACGGCTTTACTGTCGATGCTAAGGGCGAGAAGATGAGCAAGAGCAAGGGCAATGTCATCGCTCCACAAGATGTGGCTAAGACTCACGGCGTGGAAATTTTACGCCTTTGGGTTGGCATGAGTGATTACTCAAGCGACCTAAAAATAAGCGAAGATATATTAAAACAAATAAGCGAGCAATACCGCAAAATCCGCAACACGATCCGCTTTTTACTAGCGAACGTAAATGATCTTGAGAGCCTAAATACAGAGTTTAACATCCTTGATAAGTGGATATTAGCACGCGCTAAAAAGGTCTTTGATGAGGCGAGCGCTTGCTTTAGAAATTACGACTTTTCAAAGGGCTTTAACATCCTTTTAAATTTTCTATCAGCCGATCTTAGCGGCGTCTATCTTGACGTTTGCAAAGATAGGCTTTACTGCGACGCAAAAGACGCTCCAAGAAGAAGATCAGCCCAAAGCGCGATGGCGATCATCACAAAGGCACTTTTGCCACTCATCGCTCCAACACTTACTTACACCGTCGATGAGGTTATGGACTACGCTCCAAAGATCATCAAAGGCGACGCAAAAGACGCGTTTGACCTAGTCTATGAGCCAATCAAATTTGATCTTAGCTTTGAAGATGAGCTGCTTTTTGCCAGCAGGGAGAAATTTAACGAGATCGTGGATGTTCTTAAAAAGGACAAAAAGATAAAATCAACCCTAGAGCTAAGCCTAGAGACAACTAACCACAACATCACAAGCTACGACGAGCGCGAAATGGCCGATCTTTACATGGTAAGCTCAGTTAGAGCTTATGATGATAGCGAGCCACTAGCTGAGTTTGAGCTTGAGGGCGATAAATTTAAGATCATAGCAAGCAACCTTCACAAATGCCCAAGATGCTGGAAATTTAACGCTAGCAAAGAAGATGCGCTATGTCCAAGATGTGAAGAGGTCATAAGTGCTAAGTGAGCCAGTAAGCGCAACTATCATAATAGCAACGATCGCTGCGGTGGTCGTTGTTAGCTTGTTTGGCATATTTTTGGTTAATAAATTTAAAGGATAAAAATAGTGGTAACTTTGAAAGAAGCTTTAAAATTTTCAGCTGAAGAGATAAAAAATTTAAGAGCCGAGCTTGAGGCAAAGATCATAAAAGAAAAAGAGCTTGGCGCTTATGTCGAGCAGCTAGCAAATTTAGAGATCGCAAAACTAGGCGAGGGTGTGCCTATCGCTATAAAAGACAACATCCAAGTAAAAGGCTGGAGTGTTACAAGTGCTTCTAAAATTTTACAAGGCTATGTAGCACCATATAATGCAACAGTCATCGAGAAGCTACTTAGTAAAAATTTAGCTCCATTTGGCCGCACAAATATGGATGAGTTTGCTATGGGAAGCACGACTGAGAGCTCATTTTACGGCAAAACACTAAACCCACTAAATCATGCCCATGTCCCAGGTGGCAGTAGCGGTGGCTCAGCAGCAGCAGTCGCAGCTGGCCTTGCAGTAGCCGCACTTGGTAGTGACACTGGTGGCTCAATCCGTCAGCCAGCAGCATTTTGTGGATGCGTAGGTTTTAAACCAACTTACGGCAGAGTGAGCAGATACGGCCTTGGCGCTTATTCAAGCAGCCTTGATCAAATAGGCCCAATCGCTCAAAACGTAGAAGACGCAGCCATTTTATATGACGCGATCGCTGGACATGATCCAAAAGATAGCACGAGCGCAGATGTGCCATTTGTTAGCGTTAGCGACAAGATAGACGGCAACAAAAAGCTAAAAATTTGTGTCATCAAAAACTACGTAGAAAACGCAAGCGAGCAGACAAAAGCTGCTTTAAATTTAGCCATCGAGAAGCTAAAATCACACGGTCACAGCGTAACTTACACAAATTTTGAAGACTCAAAATATGATGTCGCGGCCTACTACATCATCGCAACCGCAGAGGCAAGCGCAAATTTAAGCCGCTACGATGGCGTGAGATATGGCAGACGCGCAGATGCTAAAAATTTAAAAGAACTATATGTAAATTCACGCTCAGAGGGCTTTGGCGAAGAGGTAAAAAGAAGAATTTTGCTTGGTACATTTGTACTAAGTAGCGGATACTACGATGCTTACTACATCAAAGCGCAAAAAGCAAGAGCACATATAAAAGCTCAGTACGAGAAAATTTTAGAAGAAAATGATCTCATCTTCATGCCAGTTGCTCCAAGCACAGCTTATAAATTTGGAGCACACAGCGATCCGCTTCAAGCCTATCTAAGCGATATCTACACGATCAGCGTAAATTTAGCAGGCCTTCCAGCTATCTCTGTGCCAGTTGGCAAAGATGATCAAAATTTAAACGTGAGCGCCCAGCTCATCGCAAAAGCGTGGGACGAACAGACCTTGATAAATGGTGCTAAGAGCCTAGAAAATTTAATAAAAGGATAAAAATATGAAGATAGTAAAGAGAGCTTTAACGTTTGAAGATGTGCTTCTTGTGCCGCAATACTCTGAAATTTTGCCAAAGCAAGTTGATGTCAAAACCAGGATTAGCAAAAATGTCACGCTAAATATCCCGATCGTCTCTGCTGCGATGGATACGGTGACTGAGCATAGAACTGCTATTATGATGGCGAGGCTCGGCGGTATCGGCGTCATCCACAAAAATATGGACATCGAAAGTCAAGCAAAAGAGGTCAAACGCGTCAAAAAAAGCGAAAGTGGCGTCATCATCGATCCTATCTTTATAAATCCAGAAGCAACCGTGGCTGAAGCTCTAAGCCTTATGTCAGATCTTCATATTTCAGGCGTTCCAGTCATCGACAAGGACCGCAAGCTAATAGGAATTTTAACAAACCGCGATTTGAGATTTGAGACAAATATGAGCACTTTGGTAAAAGATCGCATGACAAAAGCGCCGCTTATCACCGCACCAAAGGGCTGCACGCTTGATGATGCGGAAAAAATTTTCTCTCAAAACAGGGTTGAAAAGCTACCTATCGTCGATAAAGACGGCAGACTTGACGGACTTATCACCATAAAAGATCTAAAAAAACGCAAAGAGTATCCAAACGCAAACAAAGATAGCTACGGCAGACTTCGCGTGGCTGCGGCTATCGGTGTTGGTCAGATTGACCGCGCTAAAGCGCTAGTTGATGCTGGCGTAGATGTCATCGTCATCGACTCAGCTCACGGTCACTCAAAGGGCATTATTGATACGTTAAAAGAGGTAAAAGCAAATTTTAATGTTGATGTCGTAGCTGGTAATATCGCAAATCCAGCAGCTGTAAAAGACCTAGCAGAAGCAGGAGCTGATGGCATAAAAGTTGGCATTGGACCAGGATCAATATGCACCACAAGGATCGTTGCTGGTGTTGGCGTGCCTCAAATTTCAGCGATTGACGACTGCGCAAGCGAAGCAGCAAAATATGGCATCCCAGTTATCGCTGACGGCGGTCTAAAATACTCAGGTGACGTGGCAAAAGCTCTTGCGGCAGGTGCAGCTTGCGTTATGGCTGGTAGCTTACTTGCAGGTTGCGAAGAGAGCCCAGGCGAGCTTATAACATTCCAAGGTCGCCAGTATAAAGTATATCGCGGTATGGGATCGATCGGCGCTATGACAAAGGGTAGCTCGGACCGCTACTTCCAAGAGGGTACCGCTCAAGACAAGCTTGTGCCTGAAGGCATCGAGGGCCGTGTGCCATTTGCTGGCAGCATAAAAGATGTGATCCATCAGCTAATAGGTGGCCTAAGAAGCGCAATGGGCTATGTTGGCGCAAAAGATATCCCAACTCTTCAAGAAAAAGCTGAATTTGTCGAGATAACAAGCGCTGGACTAAAAGAGAGCCACGTCCACGACGTAGTTATCACTCACGAGGCACCAAACTACAAAGTTAATTAGTGTTAGACCTGCAAACTAGAACTATTAAATTTAACGAGCCACTCTATCTTGAGAGTGGCCGTATACTATCAAATTTTAAGCTTATTTATGAGACTTACGGCACACTAAATGCTGATAAAAGCAACGTTATCGTGATCTGTCACGCCCTAACTGGCTCACACCACGCTGCTGGCACTTACGCAGGCGATGAGAAAGCTGGCTGGTGGGACGGGCTAATAGGCAGCAAAAAGGCGGTCGATACCGATAAATTTTACATTATCTGTGTAAATATACTGGGTTCATGCTTTGGCTCGACTTCGCCACTAAGTGTGGATAGAAGTAGCGGCAAAGAGTATAGACTAAATTTCCCAGTCCTTGCCATAAGTGACGTTGTAAAGGCGCAAATGAGGTTATTTAGCGAGCTTGGCATCACAAGGGCAAGGGCTGTCATCGGTGGCAGTCTTGGCGGTATGCAAGCACTTTGCTATGCTATTGAGTTTCCAGAATTTGCACAAGATATCGTCATGCTCGCAAGTACCTATCAGACCAAGCCATGGGCGATAGCGTTTAACAAAATCGCCATCGAAGCCATTTTAAACGATGAAAATTTTAAAAATGGCGAATACGACGTGGAATTTATAAGAAAAAATGGGCTAAAAGGTATGGCTTTTGGCAGGATGGCAGGTCATATCAGCTTTTTAAGCCCTGATAGCATGGATGAGAAATTTGGACGCAACTACGTAGAAACTGACGGTCTTTACGAGCTTTCTGGGCGCTTTCAGGTGGATCGCTACATGGAGTACAACGGTTACAACTTCCCAAAGAGGTTTGACCCACTAAGCTACCTATACATCGTAAAAATGATGAACATCTTTGACTGTACAAGACACTATGACAACCTAAAAGACGCCCTTGCGCCAATACAAGCAAATTTGCATCTAGTCGCTTTCAAAGGTGATCTACTCTTTCCGCCAAGCTGTATGAGAGAAATTTATGACGCACTTTGCCAAATGGGGCAAGAAGATAGGATAAATTTCATAGAGATAGATAGCAACTACGGCCACGACGCGTTTTTGGTCGAAATAGAAAAATTTGATGGATATATAAAAAATATATTAAAAGGATAGAAAATGGAGCAAAAAGAGCAAAGTTTTGAAGAAAAATTGGCCCTTGCGGATAAAATTTTAAACGATCTAAATAAAGATGATGTGAACCTAGAAAATAGCATAAAGCTGCATGAGCAGGGCAAAAAGCTCTTAAATGAAGCAAGAGAAATTTTAGAAAACGCAAAACTTAGCATAAAGCAGGTGGACGATGAGTAGAATTTGTGCTCTTCAGCTACCAACGCAGCCGCTAAGCGAGGCAAGACTCGATTATTATTTAAAAATTTGTGCGGACGAAAATGCAAGACTTGTTGTGCTGGGCGAATACGTGCTAAATAGCTTTTTTAAAGAGCTTATTAGCATGCCAAAAAGCCTTATAAAAGAGCAAAGCGAGCGCAAAAAAGAGGCTCTTTTTGCAATGGCAAAAAAGTATGATTTAAATATCGTTGCACCCATTGTAAATCTAAAAGGTAAGGAAATTTTTAAAAGTCTAGCTAAATTTACCCCAACACAAGTCAAGCTCTATGATCAGCAAATTCTCATGCCTTACGCTCACTGGAATGAGGCTAAATTCTTTAATAACACAAGCGATGAGCTAAATTTACCTATCTTTACATATGATAAATTTAAAGTAGGCGTTATGTTTGGCTATGAGGCACATTTTGACATTTGCTGGGCTTATATGAGCGCTAAAAAGGTCGATATTGTTCTAGTGCCAACGGCTTGTACATTTTTTTCTCAGGCGCGCTGGGAGGAGCTTTTAAAGGTTAGAGCCTTTACAAACAACGTCTATGTGCTGCGTGTAAACCGCGTAGGAAGCCATAAAAGTGATGATACGCAGTGGAGTTTTTATGGAGATTCTATGCTTATTAATCCATTTGGTGAGATCAAAAATAGGCTAGGCAAAAACGAAGAGATGATGATCGATGAACTTAGCAAAAAGGAGCTTAGCGAGGCTAGAAGCACCTGGGGCTTTATGCATATAGAGGCTAAATTTAAAAGATAAAACGCTGTGCCTAGGTAGAAAAGAGCAAATTTAGTAAAAGTTATCACGATTACGAGTTGGGTAATGTGACATCACAACTACGAGAATGAGCGCTCTTTAAAGGAATTTTGGAGTGAAATTTGAAACGAAGCGACGTTGAGAAATACATAAAAGAGAAATTTGACATTTTAGGTGAGCAAATTTTCCCAAAATATCCAAATTTTAGCGCCTTTCGTCACAAGAAAAACAAGAAGTGGTTTGCGCTACTCATGGAGATAAGTGCAAGCAAGCTTGGGCTTGAAAGTGACGAGATGATAGAAGTTTTAAATCTAAAATGTAGCCCTGATCTAGCCATGGTGCTAGTTGATGAGATGCAAATTTTTAAGGCATATCATATGAATAAAAAGCACTGGATAAGTGTAAATTTAAACTCCAAAATCTCACAAAAAACCGTTTTTGATCTGATAGATGAAAGCTTTAGCTTAAGCAAATAAAAGCCATTTTCAGCCTTAAATTTAGTAGTTTTTGTTAAAATCACGAAAAACTTAAGGATAAAATTTGCAAGAGCTAAACAACGAGATCAAAAAAGTCCATTTCATAGGCATCGGCGGCATCGGCATCTCAGCCATCGCTAGATTTTTACACGAAAAAGGCCACAAGATAAGCGGTAGTGACATCAAAGAGAGCAAAACGACGCTGGAGCTAAAAGATGAAGGCATCGAGGTCATCACGCCGCACTGCAAAGAGGCGATAAAAGACCAAGACTTCGTGGTCTATTCAGCTGCGATAAAAGAGGATAATATCGAGCTAGTGGAGGCCAGACGAAAGGGCATAAAGTGCTTTTCTAGAAAGGAAATTTTGCCTTATGTGCTTGAGGATAAGTGCGTCTTTGCAGTAGCTGGCGCACACGGCAAGAGTACGACTTCAGCGATGCTAGCAAGCCTTATCGAGGGTTCAGTCATCATCGGCGCCATCTCAAAGCAGTTTGGCTCAAATATGCGCTACGCTAAAAGCGATAACGTCGTATTTGAGGCGGATGAGAGCGACTCAAGCTTTCTAAACTCAAACCCATATCTAGCCATCGTCACAAATGCAGAGCCAGAGCACATGGAGCATTACGACTACGATCTAGCTAAATTTTACGCAGCCTACAAGGGCTTTTTGGAGCGCGCGAAGGTTAGAGTGATAAACGCTGAGGACGAGTTTTTAAGCACGCTTAAGCTTGATGCGATCAGACTTTACCCAAGCACCGATATCACCGAGCTTACAATGGTTGTAAGAGACTATCAGCCATACACTAGCTTTAATCTTAAAAATTTAGGCAAATTTGAAGCCTTTGGCATGGGCGAGCACATCGCCATAGACGCATCTTTGGCTATTCTTGCTGCGATGCACGAGACGCCGCTAAAAGACATAAGAGAAAATTTACTAAATTTTAAAGGCATCAAAAAGCGTTTTGACATACTTAGTGCAAACAAAAATTTTGTTCTAATCGACGACTACGCGCACCATCCAACCGAGATAAAAGCAACGCTAAAATCAGTCTTTGAATACGCCAAAATTTTAGGCATAAACAGCGTTACAGCGATATTTCAGCCACACCGCTATACAAGACTTAGCACAAATTTAGCTGGCTTTAAAGAGTGCTTTAAGGGCGTTGATGAGCTTGTCATCTTGCCAGTTTATGCAGCTGGAGAAAATCCTATTGAAGTTGATATGAAGAGCGAATTTAGCGAGTATAACCCGATCTTTACAGACAAGGTCGAGAGGGTTGAAGAGGGGATAGAATTTACAGATGAATTTGGCGTGAAAAACCGCCTGAGTGATGGCATCGTAGTTGGCTTTGGAGCGGGCGATATCAGCGTACAGCTAAGGGGCGGATATTAATGGATCTAAGCACTTTCAAGCCTCAAGATGAAAATGAAATTTTAAAAGAGATAAAAGAAAAAGAGCTTAGTGAAGAAGAAATTTCAAGCCTTATAAATTTAGGCAAAAAAGATATTTTGATAGCCCTTGCGAGGTCGCAAAAGTTAAGTAGCACTCAGATAAAAGAGATGCTGCCAAATGCCCCGTATATGGCTGTTTGCTTGCTAGTTGAAAAACAAGATATCAGTGAGGTTAAGGCTGAAATTTTAGAAAAGATCGAGCCTCATTCTGAGCTTTACAAAGAGCTCATCGCAAAATATAAGGGCGTAAAATGGTAAGAAATTTGATCCTAATCGCTGGCTTGATCGTACTTTTTGGAGCGATCTGGGCGATAAAAGATGAAAAGATCAGCAAAGGCATAAAAGCGCTCGTTAGCGCAGTGCTTGTAGCGATCCTTGTTTGCGTCTATTTTTACGAAGAGAATTTATCAAAAAATGAGGACGCCATCTCAAAGCTAGTTAGCGATTTTAAACAGGGCAAAGTGCTAAAATGTGGCGAATACAACGTGAGTGCTGAGAAATTTAACTACGAATTTGGCACGGCGTCATTTTTGCCAAAACGAGAATTTAGTGATCTCTCAGGCGTCATTGTGCCTATAACGAGCTGCGAGCAATGAACGATATATTTGCAAAACTCGATCTGGGCGAGTATCTGGATAAATTTAACTCATTTTTAGCAAGGCAAAAACCGCTATTTTTACAAGGCGACAGCAAAATCCACTTTGAAAATATAAACGAGCTTTCAAAGTATGATTTTAAGGCGCCTGACGAGATAAAAGAGCTTGATGACGCGCTTATGAGACTTAGCAAGCAAGCAGTACTTCACATCAGTGAAATTTACGAGTTTGCAAAGATCATTAAGTATTTTTCATATCTAAAAAAGCAAAAATTTGAAGGTAGGCTTGGCGAGTGGATCGCTAAGGTTGAAATCCATGAAGCGATGAGCCAGATGGCAAACAGCTTTGATGAAAACGGCGAGTTTAGCGACAGCGTGGATGAGAGATTTGCTGCGATAAAGCAGGCATTTAGCGAGAAAAAGCGCCAAATCGATGCTGAGCTTAAAAAGCTCATCTACTCAAAGCACATCACGCCTTATCTTGTAGATACCCAGACGCACTACATCAACTCGCAAGAGGCACTTTTGGTGCGTGGCGGCTTTAATCACGCCCTAAAAGGCACCGTGATCGCTAGAAGCTCAGGCGGCTACTTCTACGTCGCACCTGCAAGCACCGAGCGCCTAAAAAAGGAGCAAAGCGAGCTGCTTGATAGAAAAGAGGAGATCATTTTTGAGCACTGCAAGAAATTTAGCCTGCAGATGAGCAAGAGCCTGCTTTTTTTGAAATTTATAAATAACGCTTTTGATCAGTTTGACGCATATCAGGCTCGTGTAAATTTGGCTAGATCACGTGATTATGAGTTTGTTTTGCCAAATAGCTCGCACGTTATCAAGCTTGAGAAATTTGCCCACCCAGCGCTAAAAAACCCAAAAAGCGTGAGCGTGGATTTTAGCAAAAAAGTGCTTCTCATTACCGGCGTAAATGCTGGCGGTAAGTCGATGCTTTTAAAATCGATCATCTCAGCCACGCTTCTTGCAAAGTATCTGCTGCCTATGCGTATCGACGCAAACCGCTCAACGATCGGCTCTTTTAAAGAATTTGACGCGATCATCGAAGATCCGCAAAGCGTGAAGAACGACATCTCGACCTTTGCTGGCAGGATGGTGCATTTTGCAAAGCTTTTTACTAAAAAATCTATCATCATCGGTATCGACGAGATCGAGCTTGGCACCGATTTTGAAGAGGCTGCGAGCTTGTATGGCGTCATGATAGAGCGCCTCATCACTCAAGATATCAAAATGATCATCACGACCCACCACAAGCGCCTTGCGATGCTATTAGCTAAGAATCCAGAGGTTGAGCTAGTGGCGGCACTTTACGACGAGGTGGCTCAAAGGCCTAAATTTGAGTTTTTAAAAGGCACGATCGGCAAGTCTTACGCCTTTGAAACAGCGGCAAGATACGGCATATCTCAAAATCTAGTGGCTCAGGCAAAGAAAATTTACGGCGAAGATAAAGAGAATTTAAACGAGATCATTACAAAGACGCTAAATTTACAAACCAAGCTTGATGAGGGGATAAAAGAGGTCACGGCAAAAGAGGAGCGGCTGGAGCGCTTGCTTGAAGAGCAAAAAGAGCTAAAAGAGAAAAATGAGATCAAGCTAAATGCGACTATTTCGCGCCTAGAAAAAGAGTATTATGAAGCGATAAATGCGGCAAAAGCTGTTATAAATTTCAAGGACATTAAAGACAAGCAAAGGGCGCTAAACGTGGCAAATGAGAAAAAAGCTGCCATCGTTAAACCTAAAAAAACTGAGCGTGAGAGCCTAAAAGTAGGCGATAGAGTGAAGTATGAAAATATCAAAGGCACGGTTTTAAGTATCTCAAAAAATGACGCGATGATCGAGTCAAATGGCATAAATTTACGCGTGCCACTAGAGCTTTTAAGAAAAAATGGCAACGAAGTGGTGCTACCTAAAAAAGGTGGCGTTAGCCTAAATGTAGATAAACCAAAAACGGCTTCGCTCTCGCTTGATCTGCACGGCATGAGAGCTGACGAGGCGATAGCAAAGCTTGATAAATTTATCTCAGATAGTCTTGTTATGGGGTTTGATGAGGTTAGCGTATTTCACGGCATCGGTACTGGCAAGCTTGCCTTTGCAGTTAAAAATTTCTTAAAAGAGCATCCAAGTGTGAAAGAATTTTTTGACGCACCGGCAAATCAAGGCGGATATGGCGCTAAAATAGTCAGACTTTAACTTTTTTCCAAAAGTTAAAATTTATTTTAAGGTTGATATAATCAGGACAAGTACACAAAATAAGGGAAGTAACTTTTGAGTAACAAGGACGAGCAAACGGGTAAAAATCTAAATATCACTAAAACGATTATAGGTTTAGTGTTTGTTTTGGGAAGTATTTTTTTAGTCGAAAACCTGGCAGTTTTTTATTTTAAATTTAATAATGCTTCTGCTGAAAATGGTTTTAATCTTCGAAAGAAAGTTGATTATTTGACATATCAATATGTTGATTATTTCAAAAATGCCAGCAAATATAATGTCGCAAATTTTCAATCTTACATTAACGATAGCGCTATGGGTGATGTCCTTTTATTAAAGGATGATAATAAAAATGGATACAAGGTCGTAGCGTCTTCAGATAAAAGAATAATAAATCAAGAATTTAACGACAAAAGCTGTGGAAATATCTTTGCTCATAATTTCCAAAAAGATTATTTTTGGGCAAAAATTTTGCCAGAAAACGCTGCTCAAGTTTGTATGTTTGTACCGGTTGGAGAGTATATATTAGGCTTTAAAGGAAAGGTTGATCAACGTATTACTGGTACACATGATGAGTACTTTTTTGAGTGGCTTTTAAACAATATGACTTTAACATTCATCTTAAGCTTAGTTGGCGCAATAGTTGCTTTATCCACTTGTATATGGTATGCGGTTAAATATATAAAAGAAAAAAATAACTATAATGAATTAAAAACAGATGCTAAAAAACAGATAGAAGAGCTTGGAGAAAAGCTTTATATCGATCCAATGACTGGACTTTTAAATAAAACAGCATTGGTGCGTGATATTAATAGCTATGAAAATCCTAAAGTAGTGCTTATAGATATTGACGATTTTGGCAAGATGAATGACTTTTACGGTAAATTTGCATGTGATCAGATTTTGGTAAAGATGGCTGATTTGATCAGTGAATTTGCTAAAGATGAGAATATGAAGGCTTACTGTATAGAAGCAGATAGGTTTGCTCTGGTAGAAGATAGCGATAGCTTTATCGATAGATATGAAGATATGGTTGAAGATTTGATAGAAATTTTTAAAGGTCGTATGCTAAGTATAGTCGATGAAGATGGTAGGGAGATAGAAGGTATCGAGATACATAGTACAATAGGCTTTGCTCTTGATAGTGACCAAACGCTAAGAAAAGCAACAATAGCATTAAAAACAGCAAAAGAGCAAGATAAAGACTATGTTTGTTATTTCAAAGGGCTAAATCAAAAAGAGGAATACGCAACTCAAATAGAACGCTCTAAACTGATACAATACGCCACTATAAACAACAATATAGTTCCTTATTTTCAGCCGATAGTTAATGACCAAAAGGTACCTGTAAAATACGAATGTTTGATAAGACTTTTAGATAGAGGCGACGTTATATCACCAAATATCTTTTTAGATATCTCAAAGCGTATTAAGCGTTATGCTGATCTTGAGAAACAACTCATTGTAAAGTGTTTTAAACAGCTTGTAGAGGATAAGAATTTAGTACTTTCTATAAATTTAAGCAGTAGAGATATGATCGATGGTGATGTTAGCTCACTTGTTTTAAATTTATTAAATAAGCACAATGTTGCTGGTAGAGTAGTATTTGAGATCGTTGAAGATGAAGAGCTTAAAAATTTAGAGAGAGTTTCAAATTTTATCGAGCGTGTAAAAAGCATGGGCGCAAAGATCGCTATTGATGATTTTGGCTCAGGATATTCAAATTTTTCTTACATTATAAAGATCAAGCCTGACTACGTGAAGATCGATGGCTCTATTATAAAAGATATAGACATAAATAAAGATTCACACTCTATCGCAAGTGCGATCGTGGCATTTGCAAAAGACCTTGGTATAAAAACTATTGCTGAATATGTGCATTCAAAAGAGATATTTGAAATCTGTAAAGAGATCGGCATAGATGAGTTCCAGGGCTTTTATTTTGGTGCACCAGAGCGTGCTGGCTCATAAGGCACTTAGTGGTAGTTAGCTTTTTAAAAGAGCTTTTAAGCTTTCGCTCTATCACACCTAATGATGCTGGAAGCTTAGAATTTATTGCTAAATTTTTGCCTGATTTTGAGGCGAAATTTATAGAAAAAAATGGCACAAAAAATCTCATACTTTCTAAAATTTATGGTGATGGCGAGCATCTAGCTTTTGCTGGACACGTTGATGTCGTGCCTCCAGGTGAGGGCTGGGATAGCGAGCCATTTACTCCACTAGAAAAAGATGGCTACATCTACGCAAGAGGCGCACAGGATATGAAAAGTGGCGTGGCTGCTTTTGTTTGCGCTGCTAAAGATACGAAATTTGATGGGAAGCTAAGCCTCATATTAACAAGCGACGAAGAGGGCGATGGCACATATGGCACGCCTTTAGCACTTGAATATTTGCGCGAAATAAATGATTTGCCAAAATTTTGCGTAGTGGCTGAGCCAACTTGCGATAAAGAATTTGGCGATAGCATAAAAGTTGGCAGACGTGGCTCGATAAATGGCAAGATCGTGATAAAGGGCGTTCAAGGGCATGTGGCATATCCTGAAAAGTGTGTAAATCCGGTAAATTTGATAGCTCCACTTTTAAGTAAGATAGCTGATCATGATATGGACGGCGGAAGTGAGTTTTTTAGTCCAAGCAAGATTGTGGTAACTGATATCAGAGGCGGTATGCAAGTTTGTAATGTCACTCCAAGTGAGCTTAGCATAATGTTTAACGTTAGAAACTCAAATTTAACCGATGTAAATGATGTTGAGAGCTATCTTAGAGAGGTTTTAAAAGGGCTTGATTATGAGCTTAGTATAAAGCAAAGCTCAAAGAAATTTTTAACAAACAAAGATAGCAAAATCGTAAAAAATTTAATAGCTTCTGTTACAAAAATCACCGGAGTCACGCCGGTTCTAAATACAAAGGGCGGCACGAGTGATGCAAGGCACTTTGCTGAATTTGGCGTAGATGCGATAGAATTTGGCGTCATAAACGACCGCATACATGCCAAAAATGAGCGAGTTAGTGTTGATGAAGTAAATAAACTTTATGAAATTTTTAAAGATTTGATAGAAAAATTTTAATCCATAAATTTCATTATTTTTAAACCAAAAATTTATTAATTGTCTAAAAATATTTTCAAAAGCTATTT
>NZ_PIRR01000002.1:0-68807 GCF_003048555.1 Campylobacter concisus
CATATAAAATAGGTAAGAAAAATGGCACTAAAAATTCTCTTTTCTCCAAGCGAAAGTAAAATTTCTCTAAATACGAATAATAAATTTAATGGTAAGGATTTGATATTTCCAGAGCTTTTTGACAAAAGAGTTGAAATTTTAAACAGATACGATGAATTTTTAAAAAATGCAAATTTAGACGAGATAAAAAAGCTTTTTGGACTAAAAGAGCTTGAAGAGAGTAAACAGCTGCGAGAAAGCTTATCTCAAAAAGGCAGCATAAAAGCTATTTTAAGGTATGATGGAGTGGCTTATAAACATCTAAACTATCGTGGTTTAGACAATAAGGCACAAAAATATATAGATAATAATGTTTTAATATTTTCAAATTTATTTGGGCCTATCTTAGCAAAAGATGAGATACCAGAATACAAACTAAAGCAAGGTGAAAAGCTGGGTGGCTTTGAAATTTCAAAATTTTATGAAAAAAATTTTAGTAAAGCGGTTGATAATTTTTTGCAAAATGATGAGATCTTAGACCTTAGAGCTAAGTTTTATGAAAAATTTTACACTATAAAAAAAGAATACATAACTTTTTGTTTTGTAAAAAATAAAAAAATAGTGAGTCATCACGCAAAAGCGTATAGAGGCGAAGTCTTGCGCCAGATAGCAAATAAACTTATAAAAAATAAAGATGAACTGATGAGCTTAAATTTTAAAAATTTAAAGCTTATTGATATGAAGAAGATGGGGTTAAAAAATGAAATCACATTTGAAATTTGCGAGTAAATTTTTAAAAAAATAGCATTTTTTGTTAAAAAAACGTAAAAAAGAGCTAAATTTAGGGAAAAAGTATTGTATTTTTTTTTAAAAGAGTGTAATATAGCCACATAACTTCTTAAAAGGATGGTTCATGAAAAAAGCTGAATTTATTCAAGCTGTTGCCGATAAGGCTGGTCTTTCAAAAAAAGATACTCTAAAAGTTGTTGATGCTACTTTGGAGACAATCCAAGCAGTTCTTGAAAAAGGCGATACAATTAGCTTTATAGGCTTTGGTACTTTCGGTACTGCTGACAGAGCTGCAAGAAAAGCTAGAGTTCCTGGAACTAAAAAAGTTATCGACGTTCCTGCTAGCAAAGCAGTTAAATTCAAAGTTGGCAAAAAACTTAAAGAAGCGGTTGCTGCTGGTGCTGCTAAAAAAGGTAAAAAGAAATAATTTCTTTTTAGGGGGGAGAGCAAGTCTCCCTTTTTTTTCTTTCTTCTCACAAATCTAAAATTTCAATCTTAACTTAGCCCGAGTGGTGAAACTGGTAGACGCGCCAGACTCAAAATCTGGTAAGGGCAACCTTGTGTCGGTTCGAGTCCGACCTCGGGCACCATTATAAACCTAAATACTTTCTAAATTTATCCGATATTATCTGCAACATCTTTAAAAAGGATTTTAGATGAATATTGCACCTTTAAAATATAACTTTATAAATTTAAAAGATTTAGAAAATCCTACAGATATGCTCCATGCCTTTAAGGATAAACAAGGTTTAGAGATAAATAACGAACAAATTTCAAGTCTAAAAGAAAGTATAAAAATAGGCAAAGTTATAAATGTCACTGATGCCGAGATCAAAGAGCAAAATAGACATAAAATCCTACAAAAAGTAGAAGAAATTTTAAATAACTACTCAAAAAATCTCATCTACAGCAACAACAAAATCTACTCCGATGAGCTTTCCAAAGGTCATCATTTTAGTGAAAAATCCTACTTTAAAAATATAAAAGCTTCAGATAGTAGCAGCATGCTATCTACACTAAAAAGTGGATACTTAGAAAATACAAAATTTAAAAATTTAAACGATTACGCTTATTCAAACACTCTAAAAACAAAGTATGGAGAAGTAGAAGTATTTTTAGATATTTACGGCGATAACGATAAACTTGGCACTACAAAATTGGAAAATAATAGCTATCTTTTTAGCTTTGATAGCAACAATGACGGCGTGCTAGACCAAAAAGATATACTCTTTGATAAGCTAAAAGTAAGAGGTTATGACAAAGACGGAAATGAAAAAATAGCAAATTTAAGCGATGTAATGCCAAGGGTTGATCTTAGGCAGTTTATCAGCACAAATGTCATAAATCACAACCAAATAGAAAGAGAAGAGTTAAATCGTAAAGCAACGATCACAAATAATCCCGATCTTTACGTAGATACAAAAGATATTGATTATAGACACTCTTACTACGCCTCAGATCCAAATACTTTGTTCGCTGCAGAAAACAGATATGAAAAGATAGAGAAAAATGATATAAATAATTTCTTTAAAAAATATGCCCAAAAAGATGGCTGGGTCGATCTAAGACACAATAATATCTTTGGCAAAGATAGCTCTTTTAAAAATTTTGCCTATCTTAAAGTGGGTTTTGATGATACTGCAAGGCTAAGCGAGTTTAATCCGATCATTGAGCCAAGTAAAGATTACAAAAAAGATGAAAATTTCTCATATACAAAATTTCAAAAAGATAGTTTTATGAAATTTTACAAAGATTATAACGCTGAGTTTGACGCATACAACAAGATGATAGAAAATCTTGGCAATAATTTAAAGAAATTTGAAGAAAATTCGGATGCTTATATATCAAAGCTTGAGAAGACAAAATCAGCCAAAATGATCGCGATGGAAAATGAATTTAAACAAGCAACTGGGCTTGAGTTTAGTATCTCAAATTTAAAAAAAGTAAAAAAGGCTTTTATAACAAATGAAGCCACAGCTGCCGCATCTTTGCAAGATAGCGATAGCGTCATAGCTATGAAGCTAAACAAAGACGGCACCATAAGGCTAAAATTTGATAGTGGTAGAGAGATAGACGTAAAAGAGCTTTATAACGATACTGGCAAGCTAAATACATCAAGTGAGCTAAAAACTAGCATAAATTTAGAGGCAAAAGAGATGAACAATGTGCAGCTAAATAGCTTGGATTTTAAAGATATTGGCTTCATGCAAGGTGATAAAATCGTAAGTCTAAAAGATGCTGGAGCGATCGCTATTGCCAATCTATCTAATAAATTTGAGAGTAAATTTTTAATCAGTCTAAATAATGGCAAAAGCATATCTACAAGAGAAATTTATAATATCAGCTATCTTGAGAATGATTTAAAGAGTAAAGAAAAGATAGATGAGAGAGATAAATTTTATAAAAAGGTTGATATTAAGGCATAAATTTTGAGAGCAAATTTTAAAAAAGGTTTATTGTAATTTAATCTTATGGGTCCTATAATCAATTTTCCGTAAAAATTTAGATTTAAAAGAGAATGCTATGAACTTCACTCCACTTTTTGCAATTTTTTTCATAATCGCAACTGGTTTCTTTGCTAAAAAAGTCGGCATTGTTGAGCAAAAGCACTCGATCCCTTTTGTGGATTTTGTCCTTTGTTTTGCAATGCCTGCGCTAATCTTTGACAAAATTTATCACGTAAACGTCGATGTTTCGCTCATAAATACAATTTTAATTGGCTTTGGCTCAACAGCTATCAGCGCTGTCATGGCATTGGTGCTTGGTAAGATTTTTAAATTTACTAAAGTAACAACTGTTAGTATGGTCATGCTAAGCCTTTTTGGTAATACCCTATTTGTCGGTATGCCTGTCATTCAGGGCTTCTTTGGCGATGCGATGGTAAATGAAGTTATCTTTTACGATCAAATAGCCACTGGTATCCCTCTTTCGATCCTTGGGCCACTCATCCTCTCTTTTGCTGCACCAGAGAAGGTTTCTCTATTTCAAAATACGATGAAAATTTTAAAATTTCCACCATTTATCGCGCTTATTATGGCTCTTATCTTAAAAGAAGTCCCTTTGCCAGAATTTATCTTTGCGCCACTTAGGATGTTTGAAGGCAGCGTCACTCCGGTGGCACTTTTTGCGATTGGTGTTGGTCTTAACTTTAGCAGCATCACAAGCTCCTATAAAGGCGTTAGCGTTGTGCTTTTGTGTAAGATGATCTTGCCAGCTATCGTATTTTTCATCATATTAAAATTTTCAGGTATCCAGATGAGCAAAACTTGGGTCGTTGGTCTCTTTCAATGTGCAATGCCAACATCAGCCCTTGCAAGTGCGATGGTCATAAAAGCTGGCCTTGATAGCTCGCTAGCCATCTCATCAGTGGCCATAGGCGTGCTTTTTTCATTTATCACGCTTCCAGTTATATATTTTGTATTTGCGTAAATTCACACTCACTTAACACTAAAGAGATAGTATTTCATCATATTTCATTTAAAGGAGACGTTATGAAGAAATTACTACTAGTTGCACTTGGTGCTATGTTTATGCTTGGTGGTCTTGCAAATGCTACTGAAATGATGAAAAAAGATGACATGGGCAAAGACGAGATGATGAAGAAAGAGCAGATGATGAAAGATGACATGGGCAAAAAACCCATGATAAAAAAAGATGAAATGAAAAAAGATGACATGGGCATGAAAGACGAAATGAAAAAAGACGACATGGGTATGAAAAAAGACGAAATGAAAAAAGGCATGTAAAGGTGCTTAATGGTTAGAATTTTGCTCGTTGAAGATGATGAAATTTTACTTGATCTCATCAGTGAGTATCTAAGCGAAAATGGCTATGAGGTAACTACTTCAGATAATGCCAAAGAAGCACTTGATCTCGCCTACGAGCAAAATTTCGACCTGCTTATACTTGACGTCAAACTCCCACAAGGAGATGGCTTTTCACTTCTTTCTTCCTTAAGAGAGCTAGGTGTTAGCGCACCTAGCATCTTTACCACCTCGCTAAACACCATAGACGATCTTGAAAAAGGCTACAAAAGTGGCTGCGACGACTATCTAAAAAAGCCATTTGAGCTAAAAGAACTACTCATACGTATACAAGCACTTCTAAAGAGAAATTTCTCACATCACAGTGGAGATGCGATCAAAATTTCAAGCGAATTTAGCTTTCATCCACAGAGCAAAACACTAAGTAAAGATGGTAAAAATGTAAATATCTCTAGTAAAGAGAGCGACCTACTCGCCCTATTTTTGCAAAACAAAGGCAAAATTTTAACCAAAGATGAAATTTTTAATAAAATTTGGAAATTTGACGAGGAGCCAAGCGAGCTTAGCCTCCGTGTCTATATCAAAAATCTACGCCAGATTTTAGGCAAAGATGCCATTTTAAACAGGCGTGGAGATGGTTACATCTATGTCTGAAAAGACGCAAATTTTATTTAAAATTTTATCCCTCTATCTTGTTAGCTCCGTGCTCTTTCTGGGCTATTTTTTCATAAACGACTACAAAAATAAAAAAAATGCGCTCATCTTAAACGAGGTCAAAATGCTAAAAGAGATAAAGATGGGCATTTACATGAAAGCTAGAATGAATGGACTTGACTCAATTTCAAGTCTAACAAAAGAAAAAGGCGTGCATGCTTGCATCGTGCTAAAAAATGGCGAGAAAATTTATAAAGACTTTGACTGTCAAAAGATCGATAAAAGCAAAAATGTAAATTTGATTAGCGGCAAGGTCGCGATATTTGAAAAGATCCAGTACATGGAGGACAACACCACAGACGAGCTCTCGTACGCAGATATTTTTCTAGTTGGCAAAGATATCAAGGCTGAAATTTTATCTTTACAAATTTCAACCATACTAAAGGCACTCTTTTTCTTTTTTGCCCTACTCTTTGTCGCCTTTTACCTCGCAAAACTGAGCCTAAGACCGCTTTATGAAAAGATAGATACGCTAAACCGCTTTATAAAAGACTCAACACACGAGATAAACACGCCTCTAAGCGTCATCTCGATGAGTATAGAAACAGCCGATCTTGACAACCTAAATGAGCGAAATTTAAAGCGTTTTAATAATATCAGCCTTGCCGCAAAGAGCCTAAATAACATTTATGACGCGCTCGTTCATCTAAGCTTTAACCTAGACAAGCCTAGCAAAAAAGAGCTCATAGATCTAAATTTGCTAACCACACAAAGACTGAACTATTTCTCGCCATTTTTTGCCAAACGCGGACTTGAGATAGATACTAGCCTAAAGCCAAGCCTTATAAATGCAGATCTTGGGGATGTGAGCAAAATTTTAGACAACCTTCTTAGCAACGCCTCCAAATATGCAGCGCCAAATTCAAAAGTACGCATCACTTTAGAGCCAAATTTCTTTAGCATAAGTAACACCGGTCGAGGCATCAGCAAAGAGCAGCAACTTCAAATTTTTGATCGTTACACGAGATTTAACGACGATCAAGGCGGCTTTGGCATAGGGCTAAATTTAGTTAAAGAGTGCTGTAAGAAAAATGATATCGTCGTAAAATGCCAAAGCGAACTTGATGGCGAGACTACGTTTTTGCTCTCTTGGCAGAGTTAAATTTTAAAATAATCCTACTTTAAATAATAAAATTTATTAAAAAAGATAATTTATGTCCAAAATTTATTTTTGATAAATTTTATTAATATTATAATCCTTTTACAAAATCTTAATCAAGGAGAAAAGTATGAAACTACTAGAAAAATATGGGCTTTTCATAAATGGTGAGTGGCGCGACGCAAAAGACGGCGCTACACTTGATGCAAAAAATCCAGCAAACGGCGAGCACCTTGCAAAGATCGCTGATGCTACCGAAGAAGATGTAAATGACGCAGTTCGTGCTGCACATGAGGCTTTTAAGAAATTTAAACACACTACAATTAGCGAGCGAGCAAAGCTTTTAAACAAGATCGCTGACATCATCGATGAAAATAAAGAGCACTTGGCAAAAGTTGAGAGCATGGATAATGGCAAGCCGATCCGCGAGACGCTAAATGTCGATATTCCTTTTGCAGCAGAGCATTTTAGATACTTTGCTGGCGTTATCATGGGCGAAGAAGGCAGCGCAAACGTGCTTGACGAGAAGCAACTCTCTATCGTTTTACGCGAGCCAATAGGTGTTGTGGGTCAGATCGTACCTTGGAATTTTCCATTTTTAATGGCAGCTTGGAAGCTAGCTCCAGTGATCGCAGCAGGCGATGCGAGCGTATTTAAGCCTTCAAGCGAGACAAGTCTAAGCGTGCTTGAGCTATTTAGACTGATAGATAAAATTTTGCCAAAAGGTTTAATAAACATCATAACCGGCAAAGGCAGCAAGAGCGGCGAGTGGATCAAAAACCACCCAGGCCTTGACAAGCTAGCATTTACTGGCTCAACCGAGATCGGCCGTGATATCGCCATAGCTGCTGCTCGCCGTATCATCCCAGCCACACTTGAGCTTGGCGGCAAGAGCGCAAATATCTTCTTTAGCGACGCAAATTTAGACAAGGCGCTTGACGGCCTTCAGCTTGGAATTTTGTTTAACCAAGGTCAAGTTTGCTGCGCAGGTTCAAGAATTTTCGTAGAAGAGAGCTTTTATGACAAATTTATAGAGGCTGCGGTGAAGAAATTTAGCACCATAAAAGTTGGCGATCCGCTTGATCCTAGCACTCAAATGGGCTCACAAATCAATAAAAAACAAGCTGAGCAAATTTTAAACTACATCGAGATCGGCAAAAAAGAAGGCGCAAAAGTGGCAGTCGGTGGCAAAGCCTACACTGCAAATGGTTGCGACAAGGGCGCATTTGTCGAGCCAACGTTGCTAGTTGATGTGACAAATGATATGAGAGTGGCGCAAGAAGAAATTTTTGGCCCGGTTGGCGTTGTCATTAAATTTAAAGATGAAGCCGAGCTTATCAAAATGGTAAATGACAGCGAATACGGCCTTGGTGGCGGAATTTTCACGCAAGACATCACAAAAGCACTTCGCGTTGCAAGGTCTATGGAGACTGGCAGAGTCTGGATCAACACCTACAACCAAATCCCAGCAGGCAGCCCATTTGGCGGATACAAAAACTCAGGTATCGGCCGCGAAACTCACAAGATCATCCTTGAGCACTACACTCAAATGAAAAACATCATGATCGACCTAACCGGTAAGGTCAGCGGCTTTTACGCACAATGATTTTAGGGAGCTTAGGCTCCCTTCTACTTTAAATTCCTTAAATTTTAAATATCTTTTACTAGGTTTTAACTTTATATATCGCTAGCATTACGCCAATATAGTACAGCTATACAAAAGTGTTTTCTTAACACTACATTTTTAAGCTTAATAGACTAAAATTTGGCACAAAGGAGAAAAATTGAGCGAGCAAATTTATATCATAGGCGATGTGCACGGCTGTTTTAACACACTTTTAGAGCTTATCAAGCAGTTTCCAGACAAAGAAAAATCACAAATTTGCTTTGTCGGAGATGTGATAGATCGGGGGCTTTTTAGTTGCGATGTAGTCGAGCTTATCATACAAAATAACTATAAAATGGTAATGGGAAACCACGAAAGAAGGTTACTAAGCAATAAATATGAATTTTTAAACAACCAAGCACCATTTGATACGAGTTGGTTTTTCAACAATGGTGGCGTGGCGACATATGGATCATACCTAGCTCAAAGCCTAAATTTTAAACAAAGACACATAGAATTTTTAGAGAGTAGCCCAGTATATTTAGAGTTTAAAAACCACAAAAACCAAAATGGCGAGCATTTGGTCGTTTCGCACTCGGCTGTTGGTAAATTTTGGGGTTTAAGAGATGATGATAGCTCAAGAGATGAATTTAGAAGGCATGTACTATCAGGTAGAGGCGATATGATGCAAGTTGAAGGCATATTTAATGTCTACGGACACACGCCAGTGCGTGAGGCTAAGCTCTATACGAATAGCGCCAATATCGATACAGGATGTGTTTTTAACGAAGAAGGATATGATAAACTAAGTGCCTTAGAATTTCCATCGATGAAAATTTATACGCAAAAAAATGTTGAAAATTTTAATAAACAAGGATAAAAATGTGGTTTTCTAAAAAGAGCTCTAGCTTTGCAAGCAGAGTTGATAAATTTTGGAGCGAGTTTGGCAAAAATTTAGACGCCATCAAACAAAATTTAGAAGATAAAAATTTTGAAGCTGCAAGCAAAATGACCGAAGAAGCGCTAAATTTATGTTTAGTTGATCCAACTTTTATGATAGGCCTTATTGATGGAAAGATCGATCTAGTACTCACTCCAGAAGGACTTAAACATAGGCTTTTGTGGCTTAAATTTATCAAATCGCGTATGCCAAAAGAGTATGAAGCAAAGCTTACTTGCACACTTGGCAAGCCACGTGCACCACGAAACGTCGCTACTATACAGATGTATGGCGTAAGCGTTGATGCAAATGAGGTCATGGTCTATGCAAATTTCAACGACAAAAGCGTAGATATGTGCCTATATAACGAAACTCTAAGCAAGCTTAAAAGCGAAGATGAAAATAAGGCATATACATTATCGCTCATACTTTGTGACAACGTAGTTGGCGAGATGATCATGATAAATATGCTTGGAGAGTTTGAGATAATAGACGAACCAAGAGAAAAAGGCGTGCCACTGATCGACTTTGCCGATCTTATAGATGAGAAATTTGGCAAAGAAGCCTCAAACGAGCCGCTTAAGAATTTTATGGTCTATGAGCTAGAGCCTCGCTCAAATGAACTACGTGACGACGTTTTCACAGGATATACATCTCTTAGCGAGCTACTAAACGAATACTACGACGGCGCAAGCGATACTTATAACGAAGCTTTTGAGCTTGGCATAAATTTTTGCTTTTTAGCCATATCTCACGGTGGCGACATACAGTTTGGCGTTGATAGCAAAAACAAAATTTCAGATGCGCTAAAAGAGAGTGAAATTTGCGAGATCATAGGTGAAGCAAATGGCGAGATACGATCTTACATAGATCTTATCTGTTTTGATAAAGATGAGCTGGCCAAGACTGCTAGCAAATTTAGTAAAGAGCTTGGTATAAAGATAGAAATTTGCGAGTTTAAACGCTGATTTTACATAAGATTTTACATAAAATAATATAAATCACGCTAGCTGGTGTGAACTATTAAATTTATCTTTTAAATTTTGAGCTGTTTGAGAGATAAGCGCAAAGCTTTAGTCCATATAAAAAGATGATCCACGAGATGTAGATCCAGACAAAGAAGAAAAGCACTGCTGAAAACGAGCCATAAACGCTTAGATAGGTTTTATTATAAAGGACATAATAGACAAAGGCCGACTTGCCAATATACCAAACGAGCGAAGCGGCAAATGAGCTAAAAAATGCGCTCTTAAATTTTATCTCGTCATTTACTGAGATGAGATATGTGATGCAAAATATCGCCCAGATGATGAGATATGGGAATATGCTTAAAAAATTTATCGAGTTTGTGATCACGTTTGAGTTTAGCATCTCTTGAATGAGGCTTGAAAGATAAAAACTACCAGCAAGACCAAGTGGCGCGAGCGTGATAAGTGTCCAATACGAGCTAAGTGCTGACCAAAATCCTCTAGCTCTACTTGCACGTGTCACTTTCAAAACTACATATTCATAGTCGCTAAAAAACATGGCTGATGTAAATATCATCGCCACAAAGCCAACTAAGCCTAAATTTCCGCTATTTTGTAAGAAATTTTGCAAATAGTTTGAGATGATCTCTTGATTACTTGGCAAAAGAGCCGAGAAGATAAAGTCTTGAATTTTGGCGTAATAATCCTCAAAACTAGGCAATTTTGTAAAGATAGAAAATGATATAAGAAGTATCGGAATAATCGATAAAATCGTATGAAAACTAAGGCTTGAAGCGTAGTGAAAGAGCTCTTTGTCCTTAAGCGTTGGAAGTAAATTTAAAAGCTCTTTTAATCTTTGCTTACTTAAGGACAAACGGCTCATTTATCAGTTATCTTCTTCGAAAAGTTTTTCGTAGTGAGCGTCGTAGTTGTTGATGTGCTCGCTATTTAGCTTCCAAAACACAGTGTCTATGTCGCTAACTCTTGTATAAAATGGTAGCTGATAGTACTCAACCTCGCCACTTTTAAATTCTTTTAGCACTTTAAAGCTTTGGCAATCAGCAAAAACGCTTCTGCCATCCATCGCTACGAAAATTAGACCAGCTGCACTTTGAGCACACATTTTTCTAAAGTCATCTCTGCTTGGATTTGGCTTGTATTCGTAGCTTAGATATGCTCCTATAATATCTGGGTGGATAAATATCATATTTGGAAACGCAGATGTGATCTCTTCATAAATTTCTTTATTTGGCACGATGATTAATGAGCGGTTATAAAGATAGTTTAGCACGACCATATCGCCATTTGCAGGTGCAATGCCTGGAAGTGGGAGCGCCTTTTGCTCAAGCAGATCAAACACCTCAAATCTAATCTTAGCAAAGCCAGAATTTTTTGAGATAACACTAACTCTTGCGATGATAGAGCTATCAGTATCAAATTTATGAAGTACAACGCCGCTTGAGCCGATTAAAATTTCTGGACTATCAACTATCGTCGCTGTGCCATCACTATCGACACTAATTATAGGAGTTCTATACTCATTTAAAGAAAAATCGGCCCCAAAAGCAAAGCCAAAAACTAGCGATAAAATCACAAATATACGTTTCAAAAATATCTCCTAAGTTTAAATTTTTAGAGCGATTATAGCCTAAAATGCTTTATCTTTTGCAAAATTAAAGCAAGTTTTAGTTAAAATCCCACCAGCTTTTTAAAAGGACATTAATGCCTCGTATTTTTATAATTTTTGCAATATTATCTATAAATTTATACGCTATAAAGCCAAGTGTCGACGAGCTTAGCTGGCCAAATGGAAGTAACTTCTTAAATTTCTTAGAGACAAATAAAATCCCACTTTCACTTTACTATAACTTAGCAACCGAAGATCAAGAACTAACAGAAGAGATCATCGCTGGCACAAAGTATCAAATTTATAAAGACGACAACGGCAATACCAAACAAGTGCTAATCCCTGTTAGTGACGAGCTTCAAATGCATATTTTTAGAGATGATAATGATAAATTTAAGCTCGAATTTCTTCCCATCTCTTATCAAAGCGAAGATAAATTTTTAGCCTTAAAGGTGGACAAATCAGTCTCAGAAGACATTTTTGACTACACTGGCTCTGGCACATTAGCTCTTGGCTTTAAGGAAATTTTTAAAGGAAGTGGCATTGATTTTAAAAAGATAAATAAAGGCGATACGATCGCTATCGTTTATAATCAAAAAATACGCATGGGCCGCTCTTTTGGAACTCCAGAAATTTATGCTGCGATGATAGAAACAAAAAATAAACGATATGTTATGTATAAATTTGAAGATAAATTTTATGATAAAAATGGTAAGAAAAATGATAAATTTTTACTAGTTCGCCCTCTTGCAAACGCTAGAATCACATCAGCTTTTACCCTAAAAAGATGGCACCCTATTTTACAAAGATATAGAGCGCACCTTGGCGTTGACTACGGTGCTCCAAAAGGAACACCAATCAAAGCCGCAGGCGATGGCACGATTAAATTTGTCGGACAAAAAAGTGGATATGGCAGAACCGTCATCATCTCTCACGCTGGTGGCTATGAGACACTTTATGCTCACCTAAATGGCTTTGCTAAAGGCATAAAAGGTGGTTTAAAAGTCAAGCAAGGTACGCTTATAGCTTACGTTGGCACAAGCGGTATGAGCACAGGACCACACCTTCATTTTGGTCTTTATAGAGACAATAAACCTATCAATCCAGAAAGTGCAATAAAGGTTGTTAAAAGCCTAGAAGACAAGAAAGAATCAGCTAAATTTAAAGCAGTTGTTAGTAAAAATGACGAGCTAATAAAAAATGCTTTAAGTAATGAAAAAGAGTATCACAAAGTGGAATTTTTCCCTAACGTAATAGAATTTTAAAGGTAAAACTTGAGCCAAGAACTAGAAGAAGCAAAAGAGCTGATAGACCAGCATTTAGATGAAAATTTAGAAGATAATGAACTCTCACCTTATGAGCTAGCCCAACACCTAAAAACACTTAAAAAGCATGACGAAGAGCTTTTTGCTCAGTATCTTGAGAAGCTAGATCCTGAAATTTTAGGTGATGTTGCTATCGAGCTACCTGATCACATGCTAAAAGACGTGATCGACACACTACCAGCCGAAAAGATAGTAGAGGCGCTTGAAGAGCTAGAGAGTGATGATGCGACTGACTTGCTTCAATATATCGAGGATATTGACGAGGATAAAGCTAGAGAGCTCTTTAATGAGCTTGATAGAGAAAACCAAAATGAAATTTTAAGACTTAGAAGTTACGAAGAAGATAGAGCCGGTGCTCACATGCAAACAGAGCTTTTCTCGGCTCACCTTGAAGAAAAGCTTGGCAGTGCAGTAGCAAGGCTTAGACGAGAAAAGCAAGAAGGCAAGCTAGAAAATATCTCGCAGCTTTTTATTATCGATAAAAATGGCGTTTTACAATACGCTATCCCGCTTGAAGATCTTATACTTTTTGATTTTACAAAGACGCTAAAGCAAAATATCGAGTCAGCACAGATCGATCATTACAAGCCACATGTTGCAAATGATATGGACCTTATGCAAAATGTCGCTGATATGTTTCAAGAGTACGATCTAAACGTTATTGCAGTTACTAGTAGTACTGGGATTTTACTTGGTCGTATCACATCTGATGACATCCACGACTACATTCAAGAGAGTGCAACTGAGCAAATTTATAACCTAGCCGGCGTTGATGACGAGTCAGAAGAGGATGATACGCTATTTAAAGCGGGTCGTGGTCGTGCGGTTTGGCTTGGTGTAAATTTGCTAACAGCTCTTTTTAGCTCGTCTATAATCGGACTTTTTGACGAGACAATCGCAGCCTACGTCGCTCTTGCTGTTTTAATGCCAATAGTTGCGTCAATGGGTGGGAATACCGGCACGCAAGCGCTTGCCGTTACGGTTCGCCGTCTGGCACTTGGTGAGATCGAGTTTAAAGATGCCAAAAATGTCCTAAAACGTGAGGTTAGTATTTCACTCATAAATGGACTAATCTTTGGTGTGGTAATGGGCATAATCGCCTCTGTTTGGTTTGACAAAGGTATGCTTGGCGTTGTTATCGGGCTTAGCATGGTTACGAATTTATTTTTTGCTGGCTTTTTTGGCACGATCATACCTTTGACGCTAAGGCGCTTCAACATAGATCCTGCAGTCGGCTCAGCCGTCATTCTTACTACTTTTACTGATGCGATAGGATTTTTTAGCTTTTTAGGACTTGCAAAATGGATACTACTATAACTAATTTAGAAATTCTGCCTCTTGGTGAGTCAAAATATCTAAAGCCATTTAAGATGAAATTTATGCAAAATGGTGTCCAAAGAGATTGGGACTGCGTAAAAGTGATGAATAGCGTTAGTATTTTTTTATATCACGAGCAAAAAGATGCCTTTTTGTTCGTAAAGCAGTTTCGCCCGGCTGTTTGGTACTCACAAGAAAAAGAAGGCATCAAAACAAATGAGCAAGGCTTTACTTACGAGCTTTGCGCAGGACTTATGGATAAAGGACTAAGCGAAGAGCAAACAGCTAGAGAAGAAGCGATCGAAGAAGTGGGCTATGAGCTAAAAGAGATAGAGCGTATCACGATGACATACGGTGCTTTTGGCTTTGGAGGCAACATGCAAACTATGTTTTACGCAAAGATCGATGAGAGCATGAAGGTAAATTCTGGCGGTGGCGTCGATGGCGAAGATATCGAGCTTGTTTTCATAAAACGAGAAGATATGATGAAATTTGCCTTCGACGAGAGCAAAGTCAAGGGTTTTGGGCTCATCTTTGCTTATTTGTGGTGGGAGAAATTTAAAAGCTAAAACGATATCTTTTTAATAAGCGCAAAAACAACGACTGCCACTAAAAAGATACCAACTAATATCACATAATCAGACATAACAAGCCTTTAAATTTAAGTTTTGGCTTATTGTAACCAAAATTTTAAATAAAGTAAGAACTTTATAACCGCACATATCGTAAAATAACTCAAAAACGCACAAGGAGAAGATGATGAGCGAAAATGAAACTCTTTTTATAAACCGAGAATTAAGCTGGCTACGCTTTAATTCAAGGGTGCTCGCTCAGTGTGAAAAGGAAATTCCTTTACTTGAAAAGCTAAAATTTATAGCCATTTATATGACAAATCTAGACGAGTTTTATATGATCAGAGTCGCTGGCTTAAAGCAGCTTTTTGCAGCTGGAGCTACTACAAGCAGTGGCGATGGTATGAGCCCACTTGATCAGCTAAGAGAGATTAGAAAATATTTACAAAATGAGCAAAATTTAGTAGAAGATCACTATAAAAAAACAGTAAATACTCTTAGTAAAGAGGGACTTTTTATAAAAAATTATGACGAGCTTGATGATAGCTTGAAGCAAAAGTGCGACGAATACTTTTTCTCAAATATCTTGCCAGTCATCGTGCCTATCGCTGTCGATGCGACTCACCCGTTTCCGCACTTAAACAACCTTAGCTTCTCGCTTGCAGTTAAGCTTGCTGACATTGAGCATCCTGAAATTTTAAAATACGGCATGATAAGAATTTCAAGAGTCTTGCCACGTTTTACACAGCCAAGCAGCAATGTTTTTGTACCGATTGAAACGATCGTACATCGCCACGCAGAAGAAATTTTTCCAGGGTATAAGCTACTTAGCTCGGCTGCTTTTAGAGTGACAAGAAACGCTGATATCGTCATCGAAGAAGAAGAAGCGGATGATTTTATGATGATACTTGAGCAAGGGCTAAAGCTTCGCAGAAAAGGGGCTTTTGTTCGTATGCAAATCGATAAAAACGTAGATACTGACATCTTGGACTTCTTAAATTTTCATATGAAAATTTTTCATAAAGATGTCTATTTTTCAAGCATTCCGCTCACTCTTAGCTCACTTTGGGAGATAGCTGGAAGCAAAAATTTTACCCACCTGGCAAATGCACCTTATGTTCCAAAAACGCTACCACCATTTGGCAATGGCATATCTGTATTTGACGCCATAGATAAAGAAGATGTGCTCTTAGTGCATCCATTTGAGAGTTTTGATCCAGTTGTAAGCTTTATAAAAGAAGCTAGTAAAGATCCAAAAGTCATATCTATTCGAATGACACTTTATAGAGTCGATAAAAGCTCACCAATAATTCAAAGTCTAATAGACGCCGCAAGTGACGGCAAGCAAGTAACCGTGATGGTTGAGCTAAAGGCAAGGTTTGATGAGGAAAACAACCTGCACTGGGCAAAGGCGCTTGAAGACGCAGGCGCGCACGTGATATATGGCATCACAGGCTTTAAGGTGCATGCAAAAGTTAGCCAGGTCATCCGCCAAATCGGCGATAAGCTTAAATTTTATATGCACTTTGGTACAGGCAACTATAACGGCAGTTCAGCTAAAATTTACACCGATGTGAGCCTATTTACAAGTAAAGAAGAATTTAGCCAAGATACGACTTCGTTTTTTCACATCCTCTCAGGATATAATAAAAATCGCCGTCTAAACGCTCTTAGCATGTCGCCTTTTCAGATAAAAGAGCGCATCATCGAAAAGATAAGAGTAGAAGCAAGCAAAGGCAGCGAGGGTAGGATCATTGCCAAAATGAATGCGCTAATCGACGAAGATGTGATAAATGAGCTTAGCCGCGCATCAACCGCAGGTGTGAAGATCGATCTCATAGTTCGTGGTGTGTGCGGACTCAGGCCTGGCATAAAAG
Source organism: Campylobacter concisus (assembly GCF_003048555.1). GTDB lineage: Bacteria > Campylobacterota > Campylobacteria > Campylobacterales > Campylobacteraceae > Campylobacter_A > Campylobacter_A concisus_AO. The sequence continues at coordinate 16,578 of NZ_PIRR01000002.1, forward strand.
GCAAAAGCGAAAATATAAAAGTTCGCTCAATAATTGGCAAATACTTAGAGCACGCTAGAATTTTATATTTTAAACATGCTCAGCCAAAAATTTATATCTCAAGTGCTGACTGGATGCCAAGAAATCTAGAGCGTCGCTTGGAGCTTATGACGCCTATTTTTGAGCCAAGGCTTCAAGAGAGGTTGCTTGAAATTTTAGAGCTTCAGCTAAGCGATAATGACCTAGCTTTTGAGCTACAAAATAGCGGTGAATACGTAAAAGTAGCAAGAAGTGAAAATGAAAAAGTAATATCTTGCCACGAAGTTTTGGAAAATTATATATCTAAAATTTATAAATCCGTAAAAAAAGATACAGATAAAGCAAAAGCCGATATGCTCGCAAGCAAGCTCTTAAAAGAGAGTTAAAAATAAATTAAGCTTTTAGACCTAGTCTAAAAGCTATTTTTAAATTAGCAAACAAACACTAGCATTTGATTAAGTAAGTCTTATTAAAAATTTCAAATCCGCAGCAAAAAGCAAAATTTATAAATTTACTTGAGCCCCTCAAAGCTAACCAAATATTTCAAATTTTTTAAATAGCTCTGGCTCATCTTTTACTATGCCGTGCTTAACTAGATCAGCAACTACTTCGCGGTCACAATCCGTTTGTAACGGCCAGCCTCTAGTATATCCCTCACGCTCATCTTTACTAGTGGCATCTATGCAGAAATTTTCACCATCTATGAAAATATCACGCAACGCATCGATATTGTTTGTCACACGCCAAAGTAGCATATATGGGTTTTCAAGGTGATTTTGCATATCTACAACGATGAGGAGTTTGAAAAATTCTCTAAATGTCAAAAGTTTATCAAAAAGCTCTTTTACCACACAATCTTTTTCAAATTTCACCACACAAATAGGCGTTTTGGCATCCGTTTTAAACTGCTTAAGCTCTTTTACATTTGGCGCTACACTTTGAAACTTAGCCAAAAGTTCATCATCGTTTAATACCGCAGGACTAAATTTACAAAAGTCCTGCGTCGCGTCGATGCCAAGCTTGCCGCCAAAGCACGAGTTTGGGCTGGCGTGATCAAGCTGATCACACACTCCTTGGCTTATTAGCACACTCTGGCTACCAAAACGGTTTAGAACAAAGCTAGTAAATTCATCATAATCTTTGAGCTCAGGCGCATCGGCTCCAACAAAAATGGCATGTTTTACAAAACTCATCTGCCCAACGCCCCAAAATGCGTGCATGGCCTGCTTTGCATGAGCTGGATAGAGCGTATTTATCTTGGCTAAGATTAGGTTGTGAAAAACGCCATTTTCAGGCATATTGTAGTCCAGTAGTTCGGGCACGGTCGTTCGCAAAAGTGGCAAAAAAACCCGCTCAGTCGCCCAGCCCATATATTTATCCTCAAGTGGTGGCTTTCCAACCACAGTCGCATGAAATACCGGCTCACGCTTGCTAGTTATCGCCGTTACATCCATCACTGGAAAAGGCTCGATAGGCGTATAAAAGCCAGTATGATCGCCAAATGGGCCTTCAAGCTCACACTTAGCCGTATCCACAAAGCCCTCTATCACGTAGTCCGCATCGTGCGGGATGTAAATTTCATTTGTTAAGGATTTTACAAGTTTGGCTGGCTCTTTACGGATAAAACCATAAAGCAAAAGTTCAAAAATTCCCTTTGGAAGCGGTGCTTGACCACACCAGATGTAGAGTGGATCGCCGCCAATGGCTACAGAGACTGGCATTTTTTTGCCTGCACGCTTGTACTCGTGAAAGAAATTTGCGCCGTCTTTGTGGATCTGCCAGTGCATGCCAAGGCGGTTTTTGTCATAAATTTGTAGGCGGTACATACCTAAATTTTGCAAAGCGCCGTCCAAGCTTTGCGTATAAACCTGCCCCATCGTAATAAAAGCGCCACCATCATATGGCCATGTCTTTAGTGCTGGAAGCGATAGCAAATTAGCATCTTCACCTATAAATTTCACCTGCTGGCACTCACCCTCGCCTTTTAGCCTTTTAGTAAAAATTTTTCTCATGCTAAAAAGATAGGCTAAAAAATCAAGCTTTTCTTTAAATTTTTCAGGTTTTTTGGGCTTTAAAAGCTTTTCTATCTCGGCTGCGATCTCATCAGGATTTAGCCCAAAGATAAGCTCAAGCGCGCGTTTTGAGCCATAGATATTTGTAAGCACTGGGGCAAATTTACACCCAGTTTTTTTGCAGACTGGGTTTTTAAAAAGTAGCGCTTGCGAGCTCTCACGCTTGACCTCGATATAGCTTGCGTGCGCGATCTCAAGATCAATATCTACTGGCTCGTCGATGACGCGCAGTAGATTATTTTCTCTTAAAAGCTTGATGTAGTCCATATTTCGCCTTTTTTGATTTTTGGGCGATTTTAGCCAAAAATAACTGAAAAAGGCGAAGCAAAGCGGGTATTTATTATTTGCCGCACGTACCGATAGCTATCAGAGTATCGATCGCTATTTCGGACGCATTCTTTGCGATATTGCCTCGCCGTTTAAATAGACGCAAGTACTAAATTTATACTCCATTGTTATAACGTCCGCAAACTAGCGCTCAACGCACAGCCACACATGGCCGGCATACTTACGTCTTTTCCAAAGTGATTCATTACAATTTTTTTTAAACGTTAGATAGCATCATGGTTTTGAAAACGGCAGTAAATTTTATTAATTACTCCGACATATTACATTTTAGTAGCTCGCCAAATATCTCTTTGCTATATTTCATAAAGCGATCACTAAGCTTAACACCCTCTATATCAACGCTAATAATGCTATCTTGCACCTCAAAAATGATAGTTTTATCAGTGATAGTTACGCATTTGCAAGCGTTGTAGCAAACGTCGCCATCACACTCTGCGTATATGCCGTTTATGTCAGAGTTTTCGTCGTCACCCTTTTTTAGTTTGATCGGTCTTTGAAAGATTATGTAGTTTTTGTAGTCGTATTTGTCATCTGCAAGACCGATCATATAGTAGTTGTCTTTGCTATTTTTTGTAGCGCTTAGGGCTTTTGCTTTAAAATTTAGCAAAAACACACTCTAAGCCATCTCTTCAGCGCGTTTTAGAAGCTCTTTTGCCCCTTTTTCTATAAATTTATGAGCCAACTCCTTACCAACGCTTTGAAATTTATCTTTACTGACCTTTAAGCTATCTTTTATAAACTCGCTTCCATCAGGCAGACCAACGATCGCATCAATAGAAATTTCATCACCTTTTAGCCTTGCGCTTATGCCTATTGGTACCTGGCAGCCGCCTTCCAAAACGCTTACAAAATCACGCTCTATAGTCGTTTCTATAACCGCATTTTCATCGTTTAAAAAGGAGATTTCATCTAAAATTTGCTTCTCATCTCTAGCCTCTACCCCAAGAGCACCCTGCCCCATTGCAGGTATCATCTCGTCAAAGCCAAATGTGTAGATGTGCGCCACTTCAGCCTTTAAATTTAGGCGGTTTATGCCAGCCATTGCCAAAATGATCGCGTCAAATTCGCCCTCTTTTAGCTTTCTAAGTCTAGTTTGCACATTTCCACGAAGCGAGATAATTTCAAGATCGGGCCTCATGATAAGTAGCTGCATCTTGCGGCGTAGGCTCGTTGTACCAACCTTTGCGCCGTGCGGTAGGTTGCTAAATTTAGCAAATTTCTCACTTATCATCGCATCTCTTGTGTCCTCGCGTGAGCAAATGGCAGCTAGTCTAAGCCCTTCTGGAAAGACTACTGGCACGTCTTTTAGGCTATGCACGGCGATGTCAGTCTCGCCTTTTAGCATGCTATCTTCAAGCTCTTTTGTAAAAAGCCCTTTGCCACCGATCTTCGCAAGTGGCGTATCAAGGATCACATCGCCCTTTGTCTTCATGCCAACAAGCTCAACTTTTATATCATTATGTTTTGATTCTATTCTAGCTTTGATATGCTCGCTTTGCCAAAGCGCTAAGATACTCTTTCTAGTTGCTATTTTTATCTCTTTCATCATCTCTCCTAATTTACTCTTTTTGGCTCTTCTATGACCTCAACATCGATGATCTCGCCATCATCTTTTTTAGCACTCTGCTCACTAAAATTTTGAAATTTAAACTCTTGATAACTCTCATTTTTCGCCACATTTTTCTTAAATATCAAAGAAAAAATGACTACGGCTATACCAAAAATATCTGTTAAAATTCCTGGCAAAAACAAAAGCATTCCACCAAAGCTAAGCCCTAGCTGGCTAAATAAATTTCCACCAAGAAAGCTCTTAAACGCTACTTGAGGCGAATTTAAACTAGAAAATCCAGCATTAAAAAGAAGTGCGATGCCTACAAATCCAGAGACTAGCACCTCGAGAAAATAGTTTAAAAAGCCAAATTTATCAACAAAAAGATAGATAAATATCGCTTCTATCAAAAAAAATAAAAATGCGAAAAATCTCATAAGCTTTCTTTTATCTTTTTAAAGGCTTTGTTTGCGTCGATCGTTTCTTTGCTTAAACCATCTCTTGTTATAAACTCAACCTTGCCATTTGCAAATTCTTTACCCACAAGCAGCGCGTAAGGAAAGCCGATAAGTTCAAAATCATTCATTTTAACGCCAAATCTCTCGTTTCTATCATCAATGATGACACTAACGCCAGCTTTTTTAAGACTCTCATAGAGTTCAAATGCAAATTTCACGCCCGCTTCATCTTTTAAATTTGAGATAATGATCTCCACATCAAACGGCGCGCACTCTTTTTTCCAGATACAGCCCTTCTCGTCGTGGCTAGCCTCTATCATTACAGCGATTAGCCTGCTAATACCGATACCATAGCAGCCCATCAAAAATGGCTTTGCTTTGCCGTTTTCATCAAGATATGTCGCGTTCATCGCAGCTGAGTATTTATCGCCTAGCTGAAAGATATGGCCGACCTCGATACCCTTGCTAAGTTTTAAATTTCCGCCGCAAACTGGGCAGTCATCACCCTCTTTTACCTTTACAAGGTCTTTAAATCTCTCTTCGTTAAATCCGCTAACGCTAACGCCAACAAAGTGATAGTCCTTTTCGTTGGCACCGCATATCATGTTATTTGCGCCCCTTAGCTCATTATCTATGAAAAATTTCACATCTTTTAGCCCAACTGGTCCGCAAAATCCAGCAGATAGTCCAGATTTAGCCACGTCAGTCTCGCTAGCATCAACAAGTTCAAGCGCCTTGCAAGCGTTTTGCGCCTTTGTCTCTTGAAGCTCATCATCGCCCCTTACAAAAAAGACCACAACCTCTTCTTTGTCTTCATAAATAGCTTTTTTAATAACAGCTTTTATGCAGTAAAACTCGCTAACTTTAAAAAACTCAGCCACACCTTTTATAGTCTTTGTATCTGGTGTTTTAAATTTAGCCGCGTCAGCCTCTGGCGCTTCAGTATCGGTTGTTCTAGCCTTTCTTCTAGCAGCCTCTATATTTGCAGCGTATTTGCAAGCCTCACAGCAAAGGATGTCATCTTCTCCGTTACTTGCAAGCACCATAAATTCTTTACTGCCACTACCGCCGATAGCTCCACTATCAGCCTCAACAGCTCTAAAATTTAGCCCCAAACGAGTGAAAATTTTACTATAAGTTGCCTCCATAAGGTCAAACTCACGCTTTAGATCCTCTTTGCTTGAGTGAAAGCTATAAGCATCTTTCATTGTAAATTCTCGTCCTCTTAGCAAGCCAAAGCGTGGTCTTGCTTCGTCACGAAATTTAGTATTTATCTGGTATAAATTTAGCGGCAACTGCTTATAGCTAGTCACCTTGCCACGTACCAAAGCAACGGCTGCCTCTTCGTTTGTAGGGCTTATAACAAAATCATTTTCTTTTCTATCTTTAAAGCGCAAAAGCTCCTTGCCAAAGACGTTGTAGCGGCCACTTTGCTTCCAAAGCTCGCCTGAAGTGACCACGCTAAAGCTCACCTCCAGCGCGCCAGCCTCGTTCATCTCCTCTTTTACCACGCGTGAAATTTTATCGTGCATGATCTTTCCAAGCGGCAGATAGTTATAAAGCCCAGAGCCGATCTGCTCGACAAAGCCACCTCTTATCAAAAACTGATGGCTTGGTAAAGATGCATCTTTTGGCGCTTCTTTGGTCGTTGGGGCGTAAAATTTACTAAATTTCATCTATATCTCCTGCTTGAAAATTTTGTTCATCTTTTATGTCAAATAAAAATTTAACTCCGTTTGAAAGCTCGCTCGCTCTCTCCTCGTCTGCAAGCCCTTTTAGCTTCATCGTTGGCTGGTGCAAAAAGGCTTTAAAGACCTGATGGATGAGCTTTTGCGCCTCATCGTAATCGCTATGTTTTAAATAGCCCTTTTTCATCGCCTTTTCTAGCTCATTTTTAGCGCAAATTTCAGCCTGTTTGCGGATAGATTTTATAAGAGGCACGCTCATATCTTCTTTTAAAGTCTTTAAAAACTCGCTCGTATCTTGACCGACGATCGAGTAAGCCTTTTGCGCCTGCTCCTCTCTTAGGGCTAAATTTTTACGCACGATCTCCTCTAAGCTATCGACAGTATAGACGCTGATAAGCTCTGTGTTTAAAAGATCGATATCTCTTGGCACGGCGATATCAAAAAAGTATCTGTGAAATTCTCTTGGCTCGATGATCTCGCCTGTGATGATGGCGTGTGGGGCTGCGGTGCTTGAAAATATTAGGTCGTAATTATTTACATACTCTTTTAATTTTAAAATGCTATCCCAGCTAGCGTTGTCACCAAGGCTATCAACTAGCTGCTCAACACGCTCGGAGCTTCTGTTTATAATGATCACCTCTGCGCCACTTGAGATTAGGTGTTTTGCTGCTAGCTCGCCCATTTCGCCAGCTCCTACGACGATAGCGGTTTTGCCTTCAAGCGTGCCAAAAATTTCTTTTGCTTTTGCCACAGCCACACTTGAAACAGAGATCGGATTTTTAGAAATTTGAGTTTCATTTCTAACTTTAGCAGCACATTTGCATGCATAATGGATGATTTTACTGATTTGTTCGCCGCAAGCTGAGCTATCGTAAGCAAATTTAAAGGCATTTTTTAACTGACCAACGATCTGCGTTTCGCCGACGACTAGGCTATCAAGCGAGCTTGCCACGGCAAAGAGGTGGTGCACGGCTCCGCTATCTTCATAAATATCAGCCCTCTCATAAAGCTCATCTTCAAAAATACCTGAAAATACAGACATACACCTAAACGCATGCGTCGTTGCACTTTCTAGATCACTAACGCTTGCAATTATCTCAACTCGGTTGCATGTGTTTAAAACCATGCATTCGTTTATACTTTTGTTTGATCTTAGTAGTTTTAAAATTTGCTCTTTTTTCTCATCGCTATCAAATGCAAGCTTTTCTCTAACTGAAATATCAGTATTTTTATACGTAAAACTTATATCTAAATAGTGCATTAAAATTCCCTATCTATCATGCTTTTTATGATCCCTTCAAGCTCGGCATTTTTATACTCTTTTATCGCTTCTATCGCTTCAGCTCCAAGCCTTTTTGCTTCATTTACTGCTTTTTGAAGCGAATTTGTCTTAATAAATTCCTCTTTTAGCCATGAAATTTCGCCCGCATTTAGCTTCTTTGACCAAAGCGAACTAAGCTTTGCCTTGCCAGCTTCGTCTAAGCTCTTATAAAGATAAATGTAAGGAAGTGTCGTTTTGCCCTCAACAAAGTCATTAAGCGCTGGTTTGCCAAGCGTTTTTTCATCTTGAGTGATGTCTAAGATGTCATCAACGATCTGAAACGCAAGACCTAAATTTTTGCCATAAATTCCAAATTTCTCACTATCTTTGCCAGCTAGCTTTGCTCCGCAAATAGCCGTGGCTTCTATCAAAACAGCTGTTTTATAATAGATCATTTTTAAATATTCTTGCTCGTTTTCATTAAAATTTTCAGCCATTTTCACATCCATCATCTCGCCGATGCTTAGCTTGCTGACCGCGTCTGAGATGATAACTGCGATGCTTGGATCAAATTTTGTAAGCTCAAAATAAGCCTTTGAGTAGAGGATGTCGCCTAGCATGACTGAGTTTTTACTGCCAAAAAGTGCGTTTATACTTGGCTTGCCTCGTCTTATGTTTGCCTCGTCTATGACGTCGTCGTGAAGCAAGCTTGCAAGGTGAATAAGCTCGATGATAGCGCAAAGCCTAAGTGAAATTTCACTCTCGCCTGCGATCTTTAAAAGAAGTTTTGAGCGCAGCTTCTTGCCTGAGCTTATCTTTACAAACATCTCACAGGTATCTTCATAGCCAAGCTCGCTTATAAATTTATTCATTATTTCATCGATTTTATCCATACTTTTCCTTTTATTTAGCTTCGTCAGGATCTCTAAAACCCACGTCTACACGCTTACTCTCATCTAGCAACGCCACCCTAAAATGCGCCTTTTTGTCCCTAAAATCAATAAATGATATATAAAGGCTCACGCTCTCGTTTGGTGGCATCGTAAAATCAGGCAAAACTCGCTGCATATAGGTGTTTTGTCCTTGTCTTAGCGAAAAAACCATCTGCCTTGGATAGCGCCTAAAAAAGCTTTGCACAGTTATATTTGTGCTATCAAATAGCGTCCAGCGAAAGTCAAATGTCTCGACCCTTTGAGTTCGCTTTTCAGTTATAAAGACCCTAGCCCACTCATCTTTTTTAAGCTCAAACGTATGCACCGAACTTGGGTCAAAATTTGGCTCTTTTGCAAAAACAAGAGCAGCAAGCAAAGCAATGAGCGCGAAAATCTTACTCATTTTGGCTTAAAATTTCTCCGCTAAGCTCGATATATAGGTCATTTACTCCGTTATAAATTTTATCTTGCTTTGAGACTATAAAATTTCTGATCTCATCTTCGCTAACGCCATGCTTTTCGCAAAGCTCACTCATAGCCACAAATTTTTCAAAAATTTTATCTATCTCGTTTTTAACCAAAACGGCATTTGCGTTAAATAAAATGTCATAAAATTTATCTCTCGCACTGCCCTCAAATATATCTATCATCGCTGTTTCTTTGAAAATTTCTTAAGATTATAGCCAATTAAAACTAAGTTAAAAATTTAATATTATCTCCCACGCCTCGCTAACATTTTTAGCGTTATATGTGGCAGTTTTGCTCTCCTCGCCAAATCCCCAGCAAACTTGCAAGAAAGGCATATTTGCATTTTTTGCCGCTAGCTCGTCTTTTAGGCTATCTCCGACAAATATCGCCTTACTGGCTCCTGTTTTACTAACAGCTAGGTGAAGCATCGCAGGATCAGGCTTTTGTGGTATCTCCTTGCTAGCGCCTATGACCTCGTCAAATAACTCATAAATTTCATTTTTCTTTAAAATTTTCTCTAGCGTATCATGCGGTGCGTTGCTTGCCAAAACGACCTTATAGTGAGCATCTTTGCACTTTTGCAAAAGCTCTTTTACACCCTCATAGGTAGTCGCACACTCATCGTAAAATTTCTTAAATTTCTCTTCAAAGCCCTCTTTTAAGCTCCTGCTTGGCGTGTCGATGCCGTAAAACTCAAGGGCTAAATTTCTGCCTGGCTCGTTGATCGCTTTTATGATAAATTCCTTATCAAGTGGCGGTAAATTTAGCTCATCTCTTACTTCATTTACCGTTTTATATATCGCCTCGCCGCTATCGATCACCGTGCCGTCCATATCGAAAATAACTACTTTCAATCCTCATCCTTAAATTTATTTTTATGTTTTTCTTTTTTATATGTCTTTTGATTTTTTAGCTTATCAAGTAGGTTTGCCGCCTTTAAAAGTTCCTCTTTTGGGGCATTTTTGATAAGCAAATTTATAAAATTTTCTAGTGCCTTTGAGTATGGCTGATCAAGATAGACAGCCTCGACTTTTTCGATGACTTTCGTGTTTTTCTCCACTCTTTGGCGAAATTCAGCCTCGTCAAAATCATCTCTTTTTAGACCATTTATCGCTGATTTTGCAAATTTTTCTAGCGCACGAAGATATTTTACACGCTTAAATTTGTCCGTAACTTGGTTCAAATTTTTCCTTTTTTTGGCAAATTATATCAAAATTTGATTTTATCCCCTAAATTTTGGCTTTGCTAATGTATAATTTACGCCAAAATTACTTAAACAAGGAGCAAAAATGAGGCAAGAAACCGCTGCGATCCACGTAGGCTACGATACACATGAAGGCTTTGGCACGATGGCTGTGCCTATTTTTCAAAGCACAGCTTACGACTTTGGAAGCGCCGAGGTTGCGGCTGCTAGGTTCGATCTAAAAGATGGCGGCCACATCTACACAAGACTTGGCAATCCAACGACAGATATCTTTGAAAAAAGGGTCGCCGCACTTGAGGGCGGAGCCGCTGCGATAGCGACTGCAAGCGGTCAGTCAGCTTTGTTTTACAGCATCATAAATTTAGCCCAAGCAGGCGATAATATCATCATCGCCAAAAAAATTTATGGTGGCACGACAGTACTTTTTACGCATACGCTAAAAAGATTTGGCATAGAGGCTAGAGTCTTTGACAGCGACACTGCTGATGATCTGGAGAGTTTGATAGACGAAAAAACTAGGGCTATATTTTTTGAAACGCTCTCAAATCCGCAAATTTCTATCCCAAATATCGAAAAAATCGTAGAAATTTCAAACAAATATGGCATCATCAGCATCACTGATAACACCGTACCAACGCCTATCATCTTTCAGCCACTTCGCCACGGTGTCGATGTTTGCGTGCATAGTGCGAGCAAATATATGAGCGGTCAGGGTCTTAGCCTAGCAGGTGTTGTTGTAAGCGCAAATCACCTAAACGAAAAGCTAAAAGGCAACAAGAGATATGAGCACTTTAACGTCCCAGACGCGAGCTATCACGACATCGTCTATGCTGATATGACGGATCGCTTTGATATCTATACGTTAAGAATGAGGCTAGCCATCGTGCGCGACATCGGCGCTGTAATCTCTCCGTTTAACTCTTGGCAGCTTATACAAGGGCTTGAAACGCTTGCTGTTAGAGTTGAGAGGCACTCACAAAATGCCCTAAAAGTGGCTAAATTTCTAAACTCTCACAAACATATAAAAAGCGTGGCATACCCAGGACTTGCCGACAACGTAGATCACGCAAAGGCGCAAAAATACTTTAAAGATGGCATGGCAAATGGACTATTTTGCTTTGAGACTGATAGCTTCGAGCGCGCAAAAAAGATGCTAGAGCGCGTAAAACTCTTTAAGATCGTGGTAAATATCGGCGATACAAAGTCGCTCATCACACACCCAGCCTCAACGACTCACCAGCAGCTAAGCAGTGAAGAGCTTATAAAAGTTGGCATCACAAAAGAGCTAATAAGAGTTAGCATAGGGCTTGAAAACGCCGAGGATCTGATAGCTGATCTGGCTCAAGCTTTAGAATAAAGAAATTTCTAGCTCATCTTGGGCTAGAAATTTAACTTACGTTATAGACAGCATGCAATTATGCTAATACACTGTATGTGTTTATGTCAGAAAAATTTTAAAAATTTATGAGCGAGCATATCACGGCTCTAAATTTAGTGCTAAACAAAGTATAGCCTAAATTTAGCAGTCTGCTAAGGTGAGTGAGTAAAGTTTTAAAATTTACAAAGAGAAATAAAATATGGCAATTTTTATCAAAATTTTAATAAGTCAAATACTTAATCGTATCTTGATAAAGCACTTGATTTTCGCATTGTATCAGTAGCAGGTCATTTTCTTCAAAGATTGTTGAACCAGTTGGCTTTTGATACTCGTTTTTACGCTTTATTAGGATTATTAAAAACTCAGTTGGAAGCTCAAGCTGAGCCAAATCTTTGCCAATTAGTTTTGAGCCATAGTGAATGGTGTGCTGACGAAGTGTGTAGCTTAAGATCGGCGAGTTTTCTACCAGTTTAGTATCCTCTTGCTCACTCTCTTTAACCTTAAATTTATCAGCTGCAAAGCCAAGCGACATGCCCTGTATCAAAATCGAAATCAAAACCATAAAAAATATAATGTTAAAAATCATATCCGCATCACGTACGCCATCGACATAAACATAGGTAGCTAGTACAACTGGCACGACGCCTCTTAGCCCAACCCAGGAGATAAAAATTTGCTCATTTATCTTAAATTTTGAAAATGCAAGCGATGCAAAAACACCAAGTGGTCTTGCAAAAAACATAAGCCACAATGCCAAAATAAGTGCCATTAGTGCCGTTGCTGGAAGCTGTGAAGGATTTACCAAAAGACCAAGTGTTAAAAAGACCACTATCTGCATCGTCCAAGCGATACCGTCGTGAAAGCCGATCAAATTTTTCTTATGCGAAAACTCTTTTTTATTTATAAAAATTCCCGCTATATAAACAGCCAAATAGCCGTTTCCACCGATCTTGAAGCAAACCGTGTATAAAAGCAGTATCCAGGCGATAGAAAAAACTGGATAAAGCCCCCAGTTCTTTAGGTGAAGTCTGTTGAAAATAGCTGGTAGCGCCACACCAAAAAGATAGCCCATGCCTATGCCGATACCAAACTGCTTAAGTAGCGTAATCGCCCACTCAGTCGCTGTTGGCGTGCTGTTTAGCGAGATCATCTGAATGATCGTCATAGTTAAAAATATCGCCATTGGATCGTTTGAGCCAGATTCTAGCTCAAGAAGCGGTGCAATTCTATTTTTAAGTAAAATTTTCTTGGCTCTTAGTATGGCAAACACAGCTGCTGCATCTGTCGAAGATATGATAGAGCCTAGTAAAAATGCCTCCGCCCAGGTAAAATCAAGAAGATATTTTGCTACTGGAGCGATAGCTAGTGCGGTTAAAAAAACACCAAGCGTAGCAAGAGTCAAACCTCTACCAAAAATCGGCTTAATCGCTGCAAAATCAGTATCTAGCCCACCGGCATAAAGTATAAATATGAGTGCTAGCATGCCGACATTTTGAGCAATCATTTGATCATCAAAATTTACACCCAGCAAGCCGTCTGAGCCAGCCAGCATGCCAACACCTAAAAATATTATTAAAGATGGAATTCCAAATTTATCAGAGATCTTACTTAAAAGAATGCTAGTTATAAGCAAAACTGCAAAAAATAGTAGTAAATTCTCCAAACAAACTCCACAAAATTATATTAAATCATGCTTTCAAAAGCTTCAAATTTTTCTTGATTTGAAAGCATTTCAAGCAATACGCCATAATTGTCTTTTATCTCATCTTGAAGCTTAGTAGTAAGCTCTTTAGCGTTTCTTCCGTCTTTTGGATAGCTTACTATCAAATCAATTGGCTCAGCGTTTAAAAACTCTTGAATACCCGATAATAGCTCGCTAGCTCCTCTTTCATTTGTTCCATGAAGCACGACCACATAATGCTCGTTCTCTCTTACAACGACGTCAGTTTGTCTTAAAAATTTCTCAAAGAGTTCACTATACTCTTTAGTGCTTGGCAAAGAAAAATATATCAAAGATAAATTTTTTGCATAATCTTTTACATTTTTATAACGATTTATAAAAGCTATTTCAATATCTATTATTGATAAGATATCATCTGGTGAGAAAATTTTTGCTGCCATTTTTAGTCCTCTTTTGTTTATTATGTTTTATTTAAGTCACTATTATATCTTGTAAATTTTCAAAAACAAAGACATTCATTCCGTTTTTATATTCGTATCTGAATTTGAGTCCATGAGCATCAAGTATATTGCTAACTATATATAAACCTAGTCCAAAACTCTTTTGTGTATCCTCTCCTTTGATAAATGGCTGGATATAAAAATCAAGATCATTTTTTAGCTTCTCGCCTTGAGTTATAAATTTCATATGATCCTTGCTAACAACGATATTTACGTGCTTATCAGTTGAATATTTTATGCCATTATCTATCATATTTTTTATAGCGACTGAAAATAGCTTGAAATCAACAAGCACCCTAACCTCATCAAGCTCACTGACACCAACACACTCTTTTTCTACCATGGCTATATCGATGGCCTCATCGATGAGATCCCTCATAAAACATGGCGTTTTATTGCTAAGTCCTATTTTTGATGTTATTTGTTCGATCGCCGCAAGTTCGTTTATCAAATTTTCAAGCTTATGAAAGACAGAGATCAGCCTCTCTTGATTTTTGCTTTTTTCTATCATTTGAGCAGCTATTAGGCCTTTTGTGATAGGAGTTTTTAGCTCATGCATGATATTTCTTAAAAAAAGATGCCTTGAGTCATTAAGCGCCTTGATCTGACAAACTGCCTCATAAAATGCCTCTGAAACTTCAGAAATTTCATCCTTGCCGTTGCCAACATTTTGTACGCCGTCAAGCTCACCATTTGCAAATTTTACGATCTGACGCTTTAGCTTTCTAAGTGGTTTTATCTTATATATGACAAAAATGTAAGCACCTAGCAAAATGACCGCAACCACCAGAAAAACTGCCTTTATCACCTCGTATCTATAAGGCTGAAATTCTTTATCCATTAAAAGCTTTAGCTCGTCTAAATGCTCAATCCTTAAGTAGTGATGCTTGTCATAAAGCAAGATCGCACTTGAGCCTAGATCGCTTGAAATTTCTTCTAAAACGGTAGCTTGTTTTAAAATTTCATCCTTTTTCTTCTCGTCTTTGATCTCTGGCATATCGATGTTTGAAAGCTGGCGGTCGTACTGAGCTTTATTTATGATGCCACCCATATAAAATAAATTTGTCCTAGCAACGTTTGAGTATTTGTTGTTTAGCTCTCTTGTATAGTTTTGCTTATCAAAGCCCATGAGCCACAAAAAAGCTAGAAATATCGAAACAAGTGCGAGTCCGAAGATAAAGGTTATGGTTATAAAAATAGACGATCTTGGCATCAAAGAACCAATTTATAGCCGATACCGCGGATCGCGTGGATGTATTTTGGCTCTTTTGGATTTTCATTTAATTTTTGGCGAATCCTGCCGATGATGACATCTATACTTTTGTTTGAGCTATCTTCGTTTATGCTCTCGCAATTGTAGATGAGTTCCTCTCTAGTAACCGCTCCTCCCTCTTTTAAAAGTAGATATTTTAAGATATCGTATTCTGCGGCAGTTAAATTTAGTACGTTTCCTTTAAATAAAATTTCATGTTCAAATTCTTTTAAAACTAGGTCTTTATTTAAATTTCTCGCCTCACTTGCTGGGGTGATACTCTGCCTTCTTAGATGACTTTTGATACGAGCCAAAAGCTCTTGTGGGTCATATGGCTTTGGCAAATAATCATCCGCTCCGTTATCAAGAGCATTTACCTTATCTGTTATATCATGCCTTGCACTTGATATGATAATAGGAATATTGTGATTTTTCCTGATCTCTTTACAAACTTCTAATCCATCCATACCAGGCAGTGTAAGATCTAGTATAACTAGGTCGAATTTACTTGTATTTAGCGTAGATAGTCCGATATATGGCTCTTCAGCAGTCACTACTTCAATATCGTAGTTTTCTAGATATTCAGTTAAAATTTCAGCAAGCTCCATATCATCTTCTATCATTAAAATTCTAGTCATGATCTTTCCTGTTGTAAATTTAATTTTTAAGGATTATAGCAGATTAAGGTTTTAAAAATTTAAAAGGGTTAAGAGCTGAAATTTCAGCTCTTAGATGATTATTTTATAACAAGGCCTTGTATGATACCACCGCGATTTATCCACACTAGCGTCTTTTTACCTTTTGTATTTTTAACCGTATTTGCAAATGTTTGAAGATCTTTTATGCTCTCCTCGCCAACTTGCACGATCACATCGCCTCTTTCAAAGCCAAAGTCTTCAGCTTTTGAGCCTGATTTTACATCAGTTACTAGCACGCCTTGAGTATCTGGGCTGATTTTGTATTTATATCTTATCTCATCACTTAGATTGCTAACGCTAAGTCCTTCGATGATAATGCTTTTTGCTATGTCTTTTGAATTGTGATCAGCGTTTGCAAGCTTGATTTTTGCATTCATTATTTTATTTGATCGCTCGTAAGTTATATCAACACTACTATTTGGAGTTAGTGAACCGATGAAATTTTTAAGATCATTTGCATTTTTTATGGCTTTATCGTTAGCTGATATGACCAAATCGCCTCTTTTTAGTCCAGCTTCATCTGCTGGCATGCCTTGCTCTACGCCACTTATTAAAGCACCCTCTTTATTTGTGTAAAGCTCTTTTTGCTCATCTGTTAAATTTGCAATCGTAACGCCGATAAAGCCACGCTCGATCTTACCGTCAGTTATCAGCTTTTTAGCGATATCTTTTACCATATTTGATGGGATAGCAAAACCAATGCCGTTGTTGCCACCACTTTTTGAAAGTATGGCTGAGTTTATTCCGACTAAATATCCCCTACTATCAACCAAAGCTCCACCTGAATTTCCTGGGTTTATCGAAGCATCTGTTTGGATGAAATTTTCATATTGATTAAGGCCGATATTGTCTTTATTTAGCCCTGAAATTATACCTTGAGTAATGCTTTCACCAACACCAAATGGATTGCCTATCGCAAATACGACATCTGCGTCAAGTAGTTTTGACGAGTCTGCAAAAGTTATCGCATTTAGTCCGTTTGCTTCTATCTTTACGACGGCTAGATCGGTTTTTGGATCACTTCCTATTAATTTGGCTTTAAATTCTTTGCCGCCATTTGCAAGAGTTACGACTATTTGGTCGCTATCTTCGATAACGTGGTTATTTGTAACGATATATCCATCATTTGAGATAATAACACCAGAGCCAAGCGAAGTAGTTTTTTCTTTTTCTTTTGGTTTTGCAAAGTTAAATCCAAAAAATTCATTGAAGAAAGGGTCGTTAAACATCTGCTCAATGCCAGCGTTATTTACCGTTTTTGTAGTTGAGATATTTACAACTGAAAGCTTTGCCTGAGCGATCGAGTCATAATAAGAAAGTACGCTATTTTTATCGCTAAGTGGTGAGACTCTCGTGATATTAGAGTTAGCTTCATTAAATTTAATATCAGCCCCCACTAAAAAAGAAGCTGCTACTAATGAAATTAGCACAATCTTTTTCATTTTTTTCCTTTAAACTAAAAATTTTTGCAAATTATAAATATAGTGAAAAAATAAAATCTTAACACTTTTTCTTGTTATTAAACAAAAATAAACTTGACTTGCATAGACTAAAGCTTTGTGATATAATCCGTATCAAAAAAATATAAGGAGAATATATGAGTGAAAGCTTATATGAGACTTTAGGGGTTTCAAAGGGTGCCTCAAGCGACGAGATAAAAAAAGCTTATAGAAAACTTGCCAGAAAATATCACCCAGACATCAACAAAGACCCTGGAGCAGAAGATAAATTTAAAGAGATAAATGCCGCTTATGAAATTTTAAGCGACGATAAAAAACGAGCTCAATACGACCAGTACGGCGATACTATGTTTGGTGGTCAAAATTTCCACGACTTTGCTAGTAGCTCAGCCGATATGGGTGATCTAAATGAAATTTTAAAGAATATCTTCTCAGGTGGATTTGGCGGTGGTGGAGCTAAATTTAGTAGCGGATTTGGTAGTAATTTTGGAGGCTTTGACGGATTTAGTAGTGGTGGATTTGGCTTTGGCGGAGCTGATCTAGACGTAAATGCAAAAATTTCTATACCATTTGACGTAGCTGTAACTGGTGGCGAACATAAGATAAATTTTAATGGCGAAAGCATTAAGATAAAAATTCCAAGTGGCATAGAAGGCGGCGAGAAGCTTCGCGTAAAAGGCAAAGGTAAAAGCGCTGGTGGTCAAAAAGGCGATCTTATACTTGCTATTAGCGTTGAGCCAAGCGACGAATATGAAAGAGTCGGGGACGATCTTTATAAAGATATAGAAATTCCACTAAAAACTATGCTTTTTGGCGGAAAAGTCGATGTGCATACTTACAAAAAAGATGTCACGATTAAGATCGCTGAAAACTCAAAAACAGGCACAAAGATCCGTTTAAAAGGATATGGCGTGCAAAATAGAAAGAGCGGAATTTATGGGGATCTTTACTTAAAGGCCAGGGTAAAACTTCCAAATATCAGTGAGCTTGATAAAGGCTTAGTAAAAGAGTTAAAAGAAAAATTACCGGAGTAAAAAATGCAAAATTATGAAGAACCACTTTTTTTAATAAGCGTTGTTGCAAAGGTTTTAAGCATACATCCACAAACTTTAAGACAGTATGAAAGAGAGGGGCTTATCGAGCCATCAAGAACAGATGGCAAAATGAGGCTCTACTCACAAAAAGACGTTGATCGCGTAAAAACTATACTAAATTTAACCCGAGAACTAGGTGTAAATTTAGCCGGCGTTGATGTGATACTTCAGTTGAAAGAAAAAATTGACGATTTAGAATCAACTATTGATGAGCTAAATAAAAAATTGCACGAAGCCACCAGCCAAACTAGCACAAAAAGATCGCTCGTAAAGAGAAAAAATAGCTTTGATCTAGTCTTTTATGAAGGTAAAAAATAATTTATGGAACAAATTTTAGAAGGTTTCTTGCTTGTTGCAGCGATCTCAGTCGCATTAAATGTCATTTTTAAAAAATTTCAGATACCAACCATCATCGGCTACATCGTAACAGGTACGCTTATATCAGAATTTTTCAACCTAAAAAGCAATGATGAAATTTCTCATATCGCGGAATTTGGTATCGCGTTTTTGATGTTTACCATTGGACTTGAGTTTAGCTTTAAACACTTAATGGGCATGAAAAAAGAGGTCTTTTTAAACGGCGGCTTACAGGTTTGTTTAAGTGGCTTTATAATGGGCGTTATGCTTTATTATGCCCTTCACTTAA
This sequence comes from Campylobacter concisus, assembly GCF_003048555.1. GTDB lineage: Bacteria > Campylobacterota > Campylobacteria > Campylobacterales > Campylobacteraceae > Campylobacter_A > Campylobacter_A concisus_AO. The sequence continues at coordinate 35,285 of NZ_PIRR01000002.1, forward strand.
AAGACGAAACGGCGCTTATTGCAGGTCTTGCGCTTGCACTCTCATCAACTGCGATCGTGCTAAAGACGCTAAACGATAGTGGCGATGTGAGCAAAATTTACGGCAGAAAAGCACTTGGAATTTTACTATTTCAAGATATTGCAGTCATCCCTATTTTGCTTATGATAGATATGTTTAGCTCACAAGATGCCTCGATAAATGAGCTTTTACTAAAGACATTTACAAGTGCGATTATTCTTATCGTTGTGCTGTTTTTGCTTGGTAAATATGTCATCAACTGGATATTTTATAAAGTTATTCAAACAAATTCGCAAGAGGTTTTTATAGCTACGATTTTATTTATGGTCGTTGGCTCTAGCACTTTGGCTCACTTCTTTGGCTTCTCATACTCTTTGGGTGCATTTTTGGCCGGTATGATGATGGCTGAGACACAGTATAAACACCAAATCGAAGTTGATCTCATACCTTTTAGAGATTTGCTCTTAGGGCTATTTTTTATAACCGTTGGCATGCAGATAAATTTTGCTGTCGTCATCTCAAATATCTGGCTTGTTCTTGGCCTAGTATTTAGTGTCATGGTGATAAAAGCGGTTGTTGTTTTTGCTATCTTAAACATCTACTTAAAGCGAAGAGTTGCTGCAAAAACTGCACTTAGTGTTTGTCAAATAGGCGAATTTGCACTAGCTGTTTTTGGACTAATGACTACTAGAAATTTACTTGATATACAAACTGCTCAAATTTTTATCGCAGCCTCAGTTGTATCGATGTTTGCTACGCCTTTTATACTTAAAAAACTAGACGCAATAGCAGACCTAATAGAACGTGAGATCGTTGTTGAACCAAATGAAACCCTAAAGCCACAAAAAATAAAAAATCACATCGTAGTTTTTGGCTATGAGAGACTTGGACAAGAAGTCGTTTTAAGACTAAAAGAGACAAAGCTTTTATATCTTGTGCTTGATAATGATATTAGTCTAGTTGAGCTTGGTAGGAGCCGCGGAGAAAATGTATTTTTAGGTAACGTTCTTCAAAGCCATACACTTGAAAATGCCTGCCTAAGCGATGCAGCCGCTGTTATTATAACCGTTAACAATGAGCAAAGAGTTGAGCTCATCGCGCAAAAGATAAAAGACTACGGCGTAAATACCCAAACTATAATAAAAATAAATGGCGAAGGCAATAAAGATATTTTTGGTGAGCTAGGTAAAAATTTTCACCTAATAAACGAAGAGCGTGTCATGGCAAAAACACTCGTACACGAGGCTCTTCAATGCAAAATCGATCATGATATAAGAGCGTAAAAGTATAAATTTATCCTAGAATTTTACGAGTTTATGCCAGTTTTAAAATAATCTTTTAAAAATAACTTTTACAAGCAATGAGTAAGCCTAAGTCTCTAGGCTCTACTCATTTCTTAAAGTTTGAAGCACATTTACTTCTGTGGCTTTTTTAGCTGGGTAATAAGACGAGATAGCCACGATAAAAATAGCCCCAACTATTATAAGCACAAAGTCAATCAAAGAAAGCTCTAGTGGAAGTTTACTTGAGCCATAAACGTCAGCTGGCAAGTCTATAATGTTGAAATTTCCAAGTAAAAATAGTCCTAAAAAGCCAAGTATCAAGCCAAATATAATGCCACCGCCCCCGATTACTAGCCCTTGATAGAAAAAGCTTCTTTTTATCTCATTTTTACTAGCACCAAGCGCAAGAAGCAAGGCAATTTCTTGCCTGCGGTTCATCACTGTCATTAGTAGCGAGCTTATGATATTTAATGACGCCACAAGGATAATTAGCATCAAAACGATAAAAAGTGCCCTTTTTTCAAGTGCGAGTGCTGAGAAAAAGTTGCCATTTTGCTCCCACCAGCCAATGGCTACCGTGCCAGCTGGAAGCTCTTCACGCACTCTTTTTATATCATCAAATGGCTTACTTGAAAAAATATGAATTCCATCATAAACGCCTTTTGGATAGTCTAAAATTTTCCTCAAAGCATCAACTGAAGTGTATGAAAATGCCTTGTCATAGGCGATTAGCCCAGATGTAAATGAAGCGCCGATATCAAATCGCTTCATCTTTGGCGTTAGCGAAAAGCCAGCTGGATCGGCCTTTGTAAAGATAAGTGTTAATTTCTCATCGCTTCTTAGTCTAAACTCACTCGTTATGCCACTTCCCACAAGTATCTCAAAGCCCTCTAGCTCTTTATCTTTTAAAGCTTCATTTACAACCGAGTTTATCTGTTTTTCATCTTTAAAATTTACGCCATAAACCAGTCCGCCCTCAAGCGCATTTGCCGAGCGATAAATGACCTGTGTGCTTATAAATGGACTAAATTTTAGGTCGCTAAATCTAGCCTTTAGCTCATCAACAAAGTCATCATCAATAGAGCCTTTAAAAGCACTTTGAACGGTTATAGGATAGTTCATCGTAAAAAGTTTGCGTTCAAATTCTTTGTCAAATCCATTCATAATCGCCATCGCAACGATTAAGACCATAAGTCCAATGCTAACACCAAGAAAGGCAAGCAAGGCACTTAGAGTGATAAATGGCTGAGTTTTATCAAATCTTAAATATTTAAAAAGTAGGTACTTTGGTAAGCTTGTCATCAAATAGCCTTTAAAAGATTAAGGCGCTTTTGGCGCCTTAAAAGTAGAAATTTTAAGCAAATATGCCTTTTTTAGGGCCACTTTTTCCGTGGCAATCTTTATATTTTTTACCACTTCCACAAGGACATGGAGCGTTTCTTGGTATCTTTTTTTCAGGCGTGAAATTTTCATTCTCGCCTTGGTTGTTATAGCTTAAATTTTCATTTTCAGCATTTTGGCTAGCTTCAAGCATCATTTTAGCTTGCTCTTCTTGCTCCTCACGGCTCTTAAATCTAACAACCTGAAGCGTCTTAACACTCTCACTTTTTAGCCTGCTAACTAGCTCCATAAAGAGGTTATAGCTCTCTTTTTTGTATTCAACAAGCGGATCTTTTTGATTATACCCTCTAAGGCCGATACCGGTTTTTAGGATATCCATTTGATAAAGGTGCTCTCTCCACGCATTATCAAGCACTTGAAGGTATAAAATTTTCTCTATCTCTTTTCTTTGATCTTCATTTAGCACGCTCATTTTTTCGTTATATCTTGCTTCAAAAATTTGCGCAAGCTTTTCTATTAGCTCATCATATTCTAGGCCTTTTAACTCGCTCTCGTCTATCTCTTCACCGCAGTCTGCAAGGATGATAGAGCATAAATTTTTAATATCAAAGTCATCTTTCAAGCCACCATGGAAAATTTCAGCCGTATCAAGTAAATTTGCAGCGTACTCTTTTCTGTTTTGAGCTATCTTTTCGCTCATATCATAGTTTTTATCAAGTAGTTCGTCACGGTATTTGTAGATAGTTTTTCTTTGCTCATTTGCCACATCATCATACTCAAGCAAGTGTTTTCTAGCCTCAAAGTGCAAGCTCTCAACTTTCTTTTGAGCGTTTTCAACAGCTCTTGTTACCATGCGACTCTCGATACTTTCGCCCTCGTCGATACCAAGCCTATCCATGATCGCCTTTATGCGGTCACTACCAAAAATTCTTAAAAGATTATCTTCAAGACTTAGATAAAATCTACTCATACCAGGATCGCCCTGACGTCCAGCACGGCCACGGAGCTGATTGTCTATCCTTCTACTCTCGTGCCTTTCAGTACCGATGATATATAGACCGCCTAAATTTCTAACCTCATCATCGATCCTGATATCAACACCACGTCCAGCCATGTTTGTAGCGATAGTTACAGCGCCTTTTACACCAGCTTGTGCGATGATCTCGGCCTCTTTTTCGTGGTTTTTAGCATTTAGCACAGAGTGTGGGATACCAACTTTTTTAAGCATCTCATGAAGTACCTCACTGCGCTCAATACTTGCAGTTCCCACAAGCACTGGCTGACCTTTTTCATGAGCTTTTTTAACCTCATCAATAACTGCTTTAAATTTCTCATTTTGGGTTTTATAGATAAGATCGTTTTGATCTATCCTTTTAACTGGTAAATTTGTAGGGATCGAGATAACTTCGAGGTTATAAATTTGAGAAAACTCTGTAGCCTCAGTTTGAGCTGTACCAGTCATACCCGCAAGCTTTTTATACATCCTAAAGTAGTTTTGATATGTTGTATCGGCTAAAGTTTGGCTCTCTTCTTGGATTTTTACGCCCTCTTTTGCCTCAAGTGCCTGGTGAAGCCCCTCACTAAAGCGTCTGCCTTCGCTTAGACGTCCAGTAAATTCATCAACAATGACTACCTCGCCATCTTTTACGACGTAATGAACGTCTTTTTCAAAGAGATTGTGAGCCTTTAGAGCTTGATCTAGGTGGTGACTTAACACGGCGTTTTCAAGGTTATATAAATTTTCAACTCCAAATAGCTTTTCAGCCTTGCTTATTCCAGCCTCTGTGATCATGATCGTTCTATTTTTTTCATCTACTATAAAGTCTCCCGTTGGCTTTGAGCCTGGCACGTTTGGATCGGCTGGAGTGCCTCTAGTAAGCTGTTTTGCGACCTGGTCAGCTCTTATATAGCCATCAAGCGTGCGGTTTGTTGGACCTGAGATTATAAGCGGTGTTCTAGCCTCATCTATCAAGATACTATCGACCTCGTCTACAATAACGAAGTTATGGCCTCTTTGCACCTTTTGACCAGCTTCAAATTTCATATTGTCACGTAAATAATCAAAGCCAAATTCTGAGTTGGTGCCGTATGTTATGTCGGCATTATAAGCAGCTTGCCTTACATTATCATCGTATCCGCCGCTTAGTATTACATCAACGCTTAAGCCCAAAAAGTTATAAAGCTCGCCCATTTGCGTCGCGTCACGCTTTGCTAGGTAGTCATTTACTGTTACTACGTGCACACCTTTGCCGGTCATCGCGTTTAATATAACTGGCAAAGTCGCAACCAAGGTCTTACCCTCGCCCGTTTTCATCTCAGCGATCCTGCCCTCGTTTAGCACCATACCGCCAATTAGCTGTACGTCAAAATGGCGCATCCTAAGCACCCTTTTACTAGCCTCTCTAACGATCGCAAAAACATCATTTAAAATTTCATCTAAAGTGACTTTTTCTTCTACTACTTGGGATTTAAGCTCGTTAAATTTTATCTTAAGCTCATCGTCGCTCATCTTTTCATAAGCTGGTTCTAGCGCGTTTATCTGTGCAACGCGTCTTATATACTTTTTGACTTCTCTATCGTTTTTGGTGCCAAAAATCTTTCTAAATACCGATGAAATCATTACTTTACCTTCCTAAATTTTTAAACTTTGGATCTTAGCATAGTTTAACTATTTATTTAATTAAACTGGGCTAGAATACGCCAAAAAAGGATAAAAAATGAGAAAATTTTTAGTTGCATCTCTCGTTGCAGTTTGCTCATTTGGTGCTGGCTTAAATTTCAAAAGCCTTCAAAGTGACTTTACGCAAACTGTATTTAGCGAAGGCAAAAGCATAAATTACAAGGGTAGATTTTACGCAAAAAACGACAATACTGCACTTTGGATATATGAAAGTCCAACGCCAAAGAGAATTTATTTTAACAAAGAACGTGTGATCGTGATTGAGGACGAGCTTGAGCAAGCTATCATTTCAAAGCTTGATGATACGCCAAATTTGACGCAAGTTTTGGCTCATGCGGAGCAAATTCAACCAACACTTTACAAAGCGATATATGACGGAGTTGAATACTTTATAACTATTAAAAACACGCTCCCAACGACGATTGACTATAAAGATAAACTTTCAAATAAAATAAAAATAACTCTAAGCAACCCAGTAAAAGACGCGCTCATACCACAAGAGACGCTAACTCCAGTTATCCCACAAGGTTACGACATTGTAAATCAATAAATTTGGCTAGCTTTAGCCAAATTTACTTACTTCTCTCCAAAATCTTTTCCAAATTCCTGCACATTATTTAGATCAATAGGCTTTTGAACTACGTCATTTGGATCTGGCGAGATGATGATCTCATTGCCCTTTTTCTTCTTTTCTGGTTTTGTTACAATCTCTTCATTAACACTTGGATCGGAGCATAAATTTTGGCTTTTTATTGCTTTTATGATCTCGCTTAGCTCAAGATTATTTATCACTTTTATATTTAAGATAAGCACATCATCAATATCAAGAGAGTGTTTTTTGGCTGCGTATTTTATGAAAAGCTCTTTAAATTTCTCTTTTCCCATTGAGGTTAAAATATCTTCCACGTAAAAGCTGCCAACTATTATGTTTAAAGCATCAAGCACATACGCTTCATTTTCTTCAACATCACGTCCGACGACTTCAAGGTTCATATTTATCTTTTTTGTTAAATTTTGTCCAGCTTTTGAGTAGATATCTGTTTGAAAATCTCTTACTTTTAGCACGTCTGCAAATGCAAAAATACAAAAAGCAAGGCTTAAAAATAGCTTTTTCATGAATTCTCCTTAATATGCAAAAATACGTTTTCTTGGTAAAATTTCTTAACTTCGTCGTCAATTTTAACCACTTTTCTTAAATGCTGCCTAAAATCACTTTTTTTATCATAAAAAAGTTTTAAATTTTTAGGACTTACTGCACGAGAAAGTGCGACGTAGAGTTGTCCTTTGGCAAAAATGTGGTTGATATTGCAAATGAGCGAGTTTATGCTCATTCCTTGGGACTTGTGGATAGTTAGAGCGTAAGCGAGTTTAAATGGAAACTGATATAGCGATGCCTGCACATTTTCTTCGATCTCGTCTTCGTTTAAATTTAACGAACTAAATATATAAGCAGCTTTTTCTATCTCACAAATTTCGCCGCTATCTTTTTTCACGATCACGCTTGAGATAATGCCATTTTCTTTTAAAATTTGCATGATCTTGCCTTGCTCGCCGTTATAGTACTCACCCCATTTATTTGAAGTAAAGATGATCTTTGCGCCTATCTTCATCTCCAAATCCCTTGATATATTTAGCGTATTTGCCCATTTTTCAAACTCTTTTTTATCTAAATTTTCATCCAAAATGCTCACATCTGAGTTTGAAATTTCAAGTGGTGTACTAAGCTCTGAAAGCCTTTTTTGATTTAGCATTTCAGCCTCGGCGTTTCTGCCAAAAAGCACGCTAGTATCATCATCTGGCTCTATCTTGGTCACTCTTAAACTCTCTATATAGCTCATTATTTCATCATCTAGCTCGCCTACTCTAAGACGAGAGAGAATCTCATAAAATTTAAGATCGCTTGTGCGCTTTGAGACCAGTAGCTCAACATTTGTAAATTTCATATCCTCCCACGCACTGGAGTTAAAAGCGTATAAAAAGTTAAAAAGTTTGCTCTCATTTTGCTCCCTTTTCACTGGTGGAAGCTGATAAAAATCACCCACTATAAGCACCCTACCTTTAAATTTGGAAGTAAGCAGTCGGTATCTTATCATCTCCATTAAATCTGAGCTCACCATTGAAATTTCATCAATTACAAGCAGATCACATGCATCTAGCATATTTCTTAGCTTGCTTAGTTTGTCTTTTTGATGATAGTCAAAGCGCCTTAGCTCCTCATAGTCCTTGCAGTAGCCAAATTTAAAAAAGCTATGCAAGCTAACTCCTCCAAGGCTAACGGCACTTATGCCAGTTGAGCCAAGGATTATGACGTTTTTAAAATTTTCTTTGTAGTGTCTGATGATGGAGGCCGTTAGATAGCTCTTGCCAACACCGCCGCCGCCTGTTAAAAAGACGTTTGAGCGAGATAAAATTTCTAAAATTTGATCTTTCATCTACTCAAACATCTCTGGGCGATACTCAAAGTGCATCGTATCAAAGTGCTTCCAGCGTCCGCCCCAGATAAATTTATGTTTTTCAAAAACACGCACTATCTTTTCAGGGATGAGGTTTTGATAGCCATTGCTCCACTGCCAGTAGTGGCTCTTTTTTACATTTATATCGATCGCGATGCCGTAGCTGTGCGCACTCAAGCGGTTTGTACCAGCAATAACTCGCCACTTAAATGTCCCACCTGGATCTTTTAAATACTCAAGCAAACTCATATCATGTTTTACCATCTCATTTAGCTCGTTGCTAACCTCTTGCAAAGCGGCTGCAGCTCCATTTTTAGAGTTAAATTTCAAAGGCAAATTTAAAAAGTCCTTTAGCCAGATGACATTTATTAAATTTGCTTTTACCGCGCTCTCGCTTGAGCCATAAATTTTGCCTAAAAATTCATAATTTCTACATCTGCCAGCATCACTTAGTGCAGTGCTAAGCGGCGAAAATGCAGCATAATCAATCGAATTCATATCCTCTATATCAGCACCAATACTACACTCATCATCTTTTTGTTTAAAGTCATCATAGACAAATATTGTTCCATCACCAAATTTGACCAAATTATCCTCAACCTTAACATCATAAGCCCTTTGTAAAGCTGAAATTTTTCTAGCTTTATCGCTTATTACATTTTCGGGCTTTATCACATTTATAGAATCGACCTTTGAAATGAGCAAATTTGAGTTTTGTATGTCGCTTCTGTTTTGTCCGATGTTTAACGTAGTTACTGCCGTAGCACCGATTAATGCCCTGCCGTTGTTTTCAGTCTTTAGCCCCCAAGCATCATGCACCACATATATATCATCGCCCTTGTATCCGGCATAAAGCATGATATGCCCTGGCAGATGCACAAGCGTAAGATATGGCACACCTTTTTCTTTTATCTCTTTTGTCTTAGCAGCGTTACTAAGTCCTTTTAGATCAAATTTTTGTCCCATATTTGCTTGAGCCCTTGAGTTTCTAGGTAGCCACACACCAAAGCTAGCTAGCAGATCTTTTGTAAAAAGCGAGCAATCTCTTAGCTTATCGACCCCACCCCAACCATAAGGCTGAGTAAGAAGAGAGCTAATAAGTGTTTTTAGATTTGAGTCATTAAATTTAAGAGGAAAAAGAGCGCCAAGAGACTTTGGTAACACAAATTCTCTCAAGAGATTTCTTACATAAATTTTACCGTAGTAGTTTTTACTATCCTGCGCCAAAACAGGCAGTATCGCTCCAACTCTTGAGTAAAACAAGAAATTTCCGGCCTTGTCATAAACTGGCATTTTATCCGTTTTTATAGTCACAAAACTTGACTTTTGATAGGCATTTACCTCATCGTCGCTTATAAATTTTATATCCTCGACCTTTACCCAGCCCCAAACCGCATCATCGCTAACAAACGCCCATGCCCTGTCTTTAGAAAGATGTGAGACAAAAAGTGGATGAGCGATGCTTAGGGTTGATTCTTGTAGATAATCAAACGGATAGCCCTCACCCGGAGTTTGCGGATTTAAAAATATCGGCTCATCGGTTGGAAAATTTCTTAAAGCTGTGTTTGCCGAAGTTAGAGCATAAGCAGAGATACTTGAAAGAGCTGAAAAATTTGCATTGTCCTTTTGTGCGTCAAACCAGCTTTGAGGTATCTGTCTAAAATTTGAACCAAAATACTTTCTCTTTTCGCTTGGCTTATATATATTAAACGCCCAAAAGACATCGTTTGGATTAAATTTTACGCCCCTTAATGTAAAAACCTTAAACCTTCTTTTTAAAATTTCTTCTTGGTCAAAGCTTACACTTTGCATATTTTGCGGTAGCGACGAGGCATCCTGCTTCATTTCAAAATCAAGCAAATTAATGCGTTCATTTGGCTTATATACATTTTCATCCGGTAAAGAATTTTGCACACTTGGCTTTGGCTGGGTCTGTGAACATCCCAAAAACAAAGCAACACTAAATGCTAAAAATATACCTTTTTTCAAATTTTTTCCTTATCCTTAAAAATAGCTTCTACAATCAAAACAAAAATATAAAACATCTTTTCATCGTTGTTTTTACAAATTTGCTTCATAGTCTCATTCTCGCTTTTTACTTTTATGCCATTTGATTTTAAAATTTCTACAATATCAGAGCCAAATTTCTTTGAAAGCTCACCCACTTTTACATCATTGAGAGCATTTACAAAACCTTACCACGACACACTTAAAAATCATCTCAAAATAACGTTTTGTCTTTTAGTTTATCAAACATCAAGCCCTACTATCTCATCTTCGCTGTAAACTAAAATTTCATTTTCTTTTAGCAGTTTTGCTGTGATGCCATCGCCTAAAATAAGCCTCTTACTAAAACTTCCGTCATAAATTTGTCCACTTCCACAACTTGGACTTTTTGATTTTAAAATAGCCTTTTTGCAACCATTTAGCTTGGCTATCTTTAGGCAAATTTCTGCTCCACTTTTAAAATTTTTACTCACATCTTTACCTGAAAATTTACAAACAACCACACCATTTTTCATCTCAGCCGGTTCCCTCGGCGTGCTAAGTCCACCATAAACTTCAGGACAAACAAAAAGCAAATGAAATTTCTTTGAAATTTCATCTAAAACATCTTTATTTAAAAGATTATTTTCGCCGTTAAATTTACAATTTATGCCGACCAGGCAAGCACTTATTAAGATTTTTTCTCTCAAAGCCCGACTTCTTTTAAAAGTTCACCAGCATAAATTTCACGAAGTTTGCTTGAAATTTCTCCTACTTTTGCACCATTTATCGCCTTGCCATCAGCATAAACGACTGGTAAGAGTATGAGCGTAGCAGCCGAGATAAAGACTTCATCAGCATTATAAACTTCATCCATACTAAATTTTCGCTCCTCTATCTTAAGGCCAATATCTTTAGCGATCTTTAAAAGTCTCATACGGCGAATTCCTGGCAAAATTTCATTTGAAAGCGGTTTTGTGATTAAAGTTTTATCCTTGATGATAAAAGCGCTCGAGCTACAGCCCTCTGTGACAAAGTCATTTTCCACCATAAAGCCCTCGTCTGCGCCTTTTTTGTGAGCTTCATTTTTAGCATAGCACTGAGCTAGAAGCGAGATAGATTTGATGTCGCGCCTTTTCCACCTGATATCCTCGACACTTACGACTTTTATGCCAGTTTTTGCAGCAGGATTGTTTAAAATTTCACTCTCGTAGCAAAAGATAAAGACGCTTGGTGTTAAATTTTCCATAAAATAGAAATTTCTAAACGCCACGCCTCTTGTTACTTGCATGTAAATTCCGCCTTCTTTTAAAGCGTTTTTGGAGATTATCTCGTTTAAGATCGCCTCAAATTTTTCCTTTTCGTAGGGCAAGCTTATATCTATCTCGTTTAAGCTTCTTTCAAATCTCGCCCAAAATCCATCTTTATCAACCATTTTTGAATTTATCACAGGCACAACCTCATAAATTCCATCACCAAATATAAATCCTCTATCAAAAGCACTAACTTTTGCCTCGTCTTTTTGCAAAAATTCTCCATTTAAAAAGACGGTTTGTAAAGCTTGATCTGCCATTTTAGCTCCTTAAATTTTGGGCAAATTGTATCTAATTTTGTTTGAATTTATAGATTCTTAGATATAATGAGCCAAAATTTCAAAGGTAAAAAGTCTATAAAAAATGCAAGAAACTTTAAAAGATAGAATCATAAAAAACGTTTTTTTTGTTTCAAAACAGCCAGTTTTATTCAGGGATATACTTGAAGCAAATGCCCTTTTTAACGAAGGCATGCTAATAGATGGAGCAAAGCTAAATTTTAGATTTAACCACATCAAGCTCTATCAGATTTACGCACTTATCTGTTTTGTCATTTTATTTCCATTGTTAATCATCACGCATCATTTTTTAGCAAAAACTGACGCGCATATATCGATAATAGCGACTGCTGTCGTCACTTCGGCCGTTTTCATTGGCTTTGATATGTTTAAAGTTTGGGCAAGAAGAGAGATAAGTCACGATCTTATCAAGAAAGCTTGGAGTGTGCATTTTCCTTATTTTAGCTATGAAAAATACTCAAGCAAGGTCGAAGAAATTTATAATACTGCTATAAAAAATGACGTATCAAAAAAAGATTTAGAACAATATATATATGAAAAGCTAATCTCTCAAAAAGAAAGTAATTAGCAAGTTAAGCTTGGCTTTGTTTATTGAGCTAATTTTATTTTTGTGCAGTTATATACAAAATGGCTATATTATTTGCCAATGTAATTGAATCACCGAAATTTAAAAACTTTAAATGTTCAGTTATTTCCATTGACGCTCTTGCATATTATTTAAAATTTGATTTTTATAACGTAAATTTTCGAGCTTTATATTAAGAGCTCTATTTTCCTCTAAAAGCATATCTCGCTTACCGCTAATGTCCGCTATATCTCTACTTATATAATAAATTTGATTTGCTATGTAAATTTTTGGCAAAAATATAGCTAGAGCTATAAAAACAGCTAAATAGACCATCACTAATGTCTTAAAGCTTAAATTTACCTCACGTTTTTGCTCCTCATCATGAAGCGTCAATAGCTCTTCTTTTTCTTGCATCTTTATCCCTTTATCTTAAAAACCCGCAGTTTTGCGCTCTTGCTTCGTGAGTTTATCTTTAGCTCATTTTGGCTTGCTGTTAGTGGCTTTTTGGTCAAAATTTCGCCTAGTTCGTGGTTATTTCCGCACTCACATCTATAAACACCAGGCGGGCAGATACAGCTATTAGCCCATTTTTTAAAGCGCTCTTTTACGATCCTATCTTCAAGCGAGTGAAATGTAATAATCGACACAAGACAATCTTTAAACCCACATTTTTCTATACTATCAAGTAAATTTGTTAGCTCATCTAGCTCACCATTTACTTCTATCCTGATGGCTTGAAAGGCAAGTATTGCAGGGCTAACTCCGCGCCCTTTTATCTGGGCTGTACCTATTAAATTTGCAAGCTCCTTTGCACTCGTTATCTTGCCTAAATTCCTAGCATTTATAATCTTGTTTGCAATCCCGGCAGCATTTTTTAGCTCGCCATAATCTCTAAAAATTCTAACCAACTCGTCAAAAGAGTAATCATTTACAACGTCATATGCACTAAAATTTCGCTCTTTGTCCATGCGCATATCAAGCATGCTTGAGCCAAGACCAAAGCCCCTATCGTCTTTATCTATCTGAAGTGAGCTAACACCAATGTCAGCCAAAATTCCTCTAACATTTAAAATTTCTTCTTGACTTAGCTTGCTAGTCAATTCAGAGAAGTTACTTTTATAAATTTTAACTCTACTACCAAATGGCTCAAGTTTTTTTAGTGAAAAATTTATAGCTTCGTTATCTCTATCACAGGCAATTAAATTTAAATTTTTATTTTGAGACAAAATGGCACTAGAATGTCCGGCATATCCAAGCGTGCAATCTATAAAATTTCCATTTAAATTTTTAAAAAAAGATAGAACTTCATCAAGTAAAACACTGATATGTGGACTTTGCAATACTGCCTCTTTATAGTAAATAGTGTGGAAAATTTATCGAAATTTTACTTAAAAAGCTATCATTACACAAAATTTTACATAAATTTTAAGATAGCTTAAATATAATCGATTAAATGTAGGAGAAAAAATGGAGCTAGAACACTCAATAAATGAGATAAAAACAATATCACTTTCTATGTTTAGAAAGAATTTTTTTGGCGTCTTTCACGGCTCGATTTCAGCAAGAGTTGAAAAAAATCAATTTATAATCAATAAACAAAATGCCATTTTTGATAATTTAAAAGATGATGACTTGACGCTTCTTTCATCAAAAAAAGACTATCGTTGGAATGAAGCTAGTCTTGATGCTGATATACACTTAAATATTTATAAAAATATAAACGAGGCAAGATTTGTTTGCTACGCGATGCCACCATACGCAACTGCCTACGCAATGAAACATGAAAAAATTGTACCGAAAGATTATTTTGGGTATATGAGATTTGATAAAATTTCTGTTTATGATCCAAAACAATATGATGACTGGTATGAACGTGCAGAAACTGAAATTTATAGATATATGCTAGAAAAAAATACAAACATTATTATCGTTAAAGGATATGGCATTTACGCATACAGTAGAAGCCCTCAGCTTCTTGCAAAAGAGATAGCTTTGCTAGAAAATAGCTGCAAATTGCTTCATTTAACTAGTGGTTATAGCGATTATAGTATTTAAAAATTTTGCTAACAATACTAAAAAATTGTTAGCAAAATCCTCCACAAAGATATTTTTAAAGCCCCTATTTTAAGCTTATTTAAGGCAATTTTATATAATATATCATACAAATTTCGTTAGTCTTTTAAAGGAAAATTTAATGTTGTCTTGGATGCAAAAACATAAAAAATACCTAGTTGTTACCATTTGGGTAAGTACAATAGCCTTTGTTGGAGCAGGCTTTGTAGGCTGGGGAGCATATGATTTAAACAGCAATCGAGCCACTTCAGTAGCAAAAGTAGGACACAGAAATATAAGCATTCAAGAACTGCAACAAAAATACGATAGTTTATATCAATACTACAATAATCTTTTTGATGGTAAATTAACGCAAGAAAAGGCCAATGAGTTAGGTTTACAAAATGCCGCACTTCAGGCTACAATTCAAGAGAATTTACTATTAAATTTTGCAGACGATATAGGTCTTAGTGTTAGTAAAGATGATATTTTAAAATATATAATCGCTGATCCAACATTTCAAAAAGATGGTACTTTTGATAAAAATTTATACTACGATATTTTAAGAAGAGCTAGAATAAATCCAACTGATTTTGAAGAAAATTTAAAACTAACAATACTACTTGATAAGCTTAGAACTATTTTAAATTTACCAGCTAGCAAAGAAGACATTGCAATGATGGAAGCAAGCTTTTTTATGCAAGACAAATTAGCAATACAGATAATAAATGCTAATCAAAGCGATATAAAAATAGATGAAAAAGAGCTAAAGAATCTTTGGGAAGCAAATAAAAACAACTATATGACAAAGACTATATACGGTCTAGAAACATACTTTATAGAGTCAAATAAAAATGATGTAAATCAAACTACTTTGAGTGACTACTATAACGAAAACAAGGAGAGATACAAAGGCTCTGATGATAAAATCAAATCATTTGACGAAGTAAAGACTGAAGTTGTCAAAGACTACAATATTGAGAAAAGTAAGACCGATGCTTTAAAAAAATATACCTCTATCAAAAAAGCTGAGCTTGCAACAAATGAATTTGTTAGTATAAATGAAGATAATGCGACATTCTCGCTCGATGAAATAAAAGGGGCAAAAGTTGGTGAGGTGATAAAACCGTTTACATATAAAGATGGATATTTGATAGTTAGAGTAAAAAGTATAACTCCTCCACAACCTATGAGTTTTGAACAAGCAAGAGCAATGGTGCTTGAAATTTACAAAGATAAAAAGAAAAAAGAAAGCTTAATAACCATAGCAAAAGAGTCTTTACAAAATTTCAAAGGAACTGATATAGGCTTTATCAATAGAGATATAAATGGCTCTATCTTAGGACTAAATGAAAGTGAAACTAGAGCTTTTGTTTCTCAACTTTTTGAAACTAACAACAAAAAAGATTATGTTATATTAGAAGATAAGGCCGTTATATACGACATTTTGGAACAAAGGTTGCTTGTAGATAATATAGATAATAACTATAAGCAAATAACACAGCAAAACGTTACAATGCTTAAAAATAATGAGTTAATAAAAGATTTAACAAACAAACTTAAAAAATACTATGAAATTAAAGAATATATCAAAAGGTAATTTATCTTGAGTACAAAAATTTTAGGTATAGATATCGGCTCTTTCCAGATTTGTGCAGTAATAGCACAACATGATGAAAACGGTATTAAGATAATTGGAATTGGAACTGAAAAAACGCAGGGAATAAGAAAAGGCGTTATAACCAATATTGAGCAAGCTGCAAAGTCAATAAAAAATGCATTGATAGAAGCACAAAGAGTTGCAGGAACACGCTATGAAAAAGTTATAGTTTCTATTTCTGGTGCGTATACAAAAAGTGTTGATAGTAGTGGTGTAGTAAATATACCAAATCATGAAATAGGTATAAAAGAGATCGAACGTGCTATGCAAATGGCCGATCATACAGCCGATATACCTCATGAATATGAAAAATTACATGTTCTTCCTTATAATTTTAAAGTAGATGGACAAGAACACATTGAAGATCCAATAGGCATGAATGGTAGTAGACTGGAAGTGCAAACACATATTGTTACAGTACAAAAATCATCTATTAGCAACCTAAGAAAAGCTGTAAATTTAGCAGGCGTTCAACTAGATAACATAGTCCTTTCAGGATATGCTTCTGCGATAGCAACATTAACAAAAGATGAGAAAGAGCTTGGTGCCGCACTTGTTGATATGGGTGGTGCTACTTGTAATCTTGTAGTGCATTCTGGAAATTCTATAAGATACAATGAATTTTTACCTGTTGGCTCAGCAAACATTACAAATGATCTTTCTATGGCTCTACATACACCACTTCCAAAGGCAGAAGAGATAAAATTAGGTTATGGCGCTTTAATAAATAAGTCAGTTGATCTAATAGAGCTTCCGATCCTTGGAGATGAAACAAAAAGCCACGAAGTTTCACTAGATATAATATCAAATGTTATATATGCCAGAGCAGAAGAAACTCTTATGGTACTTGCCAAGATGCTAGAAGATAGTGGCTATAAAGATAGCATTGGTGCCGGAATAATACTTACTGGCGGTATGACTAAGCTAGAAGGTATTAGAGATCTTGCATCCGCGATATTTGACAAAATGCCAGTTCGTATAGCAAAACCAAAAGAAATGGATGGATTATTTGAAATTTTAAGAGACCCAGCAAATTCTTGTGCTATAGGGCTTTGTTTGTATGGTGCTGGTAATTTTAGTCCATACGAGATTGATTCTGAGAAAAAAATGAGATACCAAGGGGAAATAGCCTCAAAACCGAAAGTAAATTTTAGAAATGTTTTTGCAGAAGAAGAAAATGTACAAAATTTTGGACAAGAGGTGCAGGATCCAAATGAAAAAGAGGATAGTTTTTCTGATAAAGATTTTGAATTAGAGATAGCAAATAAATCAAAAAACAAAGAAGAGCTTGCCAATATTGCAGATATTAGCAAACAAGAAAAAAAGCCAAATGCTTTTGCAAAATTTTGGTATAGTATTACACAATTATTTTAAGGAGAATTTCAAAAATGAGTAGCTTCACAGTAGAAGAAAATAAAAGCATCTATGGTGCAAAGATAAAAGTCGTAGGTGTAGGTGGAGGTGGTGGCAATATGGTCAACCACATAATAAGAGTTAATCCAAATTTAAATATAGATCTTATTGTTGCTAATACAGATGCTAAGGCTCTTGAAAATTCTCTTGCACATACAAAAATACAGCTTGGAGAAAAGACAACAAAAGGTCTAGGTGCAGGCATGAGACCTGAAATAGGAAAAGCCGCTGCTGAAGAGAGCTACGATGAAGTAAAAAGTGCACTTGAGACATCAGATATAGTTTTCATTGGTACAGGACTTGGTGGTGGAACTGGTACAGGTGCTGCTCCAGTTGTTGCTCAAGCTGCAAAAGATATTGGTGCACTAACAGTTGCAGTTGTTACTATGCCTTTTATGTTTGAAGGAAAAAAACGTAGAAAATTAGCTGATTGTGGCCTTGAGGAGCTCAGAAAAGAAAGCGATTCTATTGTTGTCATTCCAAACGATAAGCTCTTAACATTAATTGATAAAAATGCTGGCATAAAAGAAAGCTTTGAAATGGTTGATGAAGTACTTGCAAGAGCCGTCAATGGTATGAGTACGATTGTACTTGATTCAGGAAAAAGTGATATAAACCTAGACTTTGCAGATGTTAGAACGATTATGAGCCATAGAGGACTGGCTTTAATGGGTGTCGGCGAAGCAAGTGGCGAAGATGCAGCACAAGAAGCTATAAAAAATGCTATACAATCACCGCTTCTTGATAACATGACAATAAATGGTGCATTTGGTATTTTAGTTCATTTTAGAATAAGCCCTAGTTGCCCACTAGCTGATATTAATAATGCGATGAGTATTATTCATGAGGCAGCGGATGAAGATGCTGAAATTATATTTGGTACAACAACTGATGACAAAATAGAAGACAATAAAGTTGAAGTTACAATAATAGCAACAGGTTTTCAAAGCTCACAAAAAGAAGCTGAAAAAAAAGATGAAGTACAAACTTCTAATGCAAGCGATATCATAAAAAAAGAGCGTATATTAAGACTTAAAAAAGTTAGTGGTGGATATGACGAAGACTATATGTCACAACTTGATGTACCATCATTTATGCGCCATCAAATGGACTAATAAAAAACAAACTCCTTAAAATTTCTAGAGAGCTTTTGCTCTCTAGCTTATTAGAAATTTACAAACCTTTAAATCCAAAAACTTAAAATTTAAACTCCAAGTTGGGCTTTTACAAAATCGCTTGCCATTTGTATATTCCACTCAGGCTCCCAGACAAGATCGATCTCACACTCTTTGACACCTTCTATATCAAGCACGGCAGTTTCTACCCAGCCAAGTATCATTTCGTGCAGTGGGCAAGATTTGGTTGAAAGAGTCATAGTAACCTTTGCTTTGCCATTTTCATCGCAGCTCGCATCATATATAAGTCCAAGCGAAACGATATCAAAGCCAACTTCTGGATCAACAATATTTGACAGTGCGTTATAAATTTTTTCTTTCATTTTTTATCCTTTAAAACCAGTAAATCTAAAAATATTTATTATATTTATTGATAGTAAAACTATACTAAGAGCTATAAAAATCATACCTGCTTGCACTAAAATTTCTAGTTCAAAGCAAGTTGAGAGAAGATAGCAAAGAAGCGAGATAGCATTAAAAGCTATACCAAAATAAGCTATCTTTTTTAGTATCATGGCATCAAGAAGTGGCACTTTTACCTTTCCGACAAAAGGCGCTACGTAGTGATACCATATGAGAAATGGTGCGATCTTGTAAAGATGAGCTACGATAAAAGCAAACAAAAAGCCATATATTAAAAAATATGCAGCTAAATTTAATTTATCTAAAGCTATAAAAACAGCGGCACCAAGCAAAGCCACCAACGAAAGCACTATATTTACATTCCAGTAATCATACGCCTTTCTAACGCGCTTTTTTAAAATATAAAGTGCTTGAGCTATAAAAAGTAAAGCCGCCACACATATTGACAAAATAGATAAATTTTCATTAAAAGCTAGTAAGACACCGCCCAAAATATGGCATGCTAGTGAGACCTTACTAAGTGTAAATTTTAGATCGTGAGCCAATGCAAACATAGGTAGGAGTACACTAGCAGCTCCAAGTATCACAAGAAATACAAATCCCAGCACAAAATAAACATGAAATTTTAGTGTCATCTCAAAATCAAGCATCAGCGTGCCACTAAGTATCATAAGCAAGCAAAAACCAAGCGTTATTCCAATTATCAAAAAGATAGCTGAAACAAAAAGTGCAAAGGCTGCAAAGCTCTTTTTTTCATTATCCATAAAGCTTAATGCGTAAGTCGTAGCAAAAAAAGCAAGCGAGCAAAAAAGCAAAACTCCACTAATTTGTAAAATTTTAGCTTCAGCAAATAACATCCCGTAGCACATGCCCAGCAATGATAGACAAAAAATAGCCAAATTTAAAATAGCACCTTTTGCTGTAAAAAACGGCTTTTCTAAGATGACTGAGGTTAGCTGATAGAGCGCTCCGATAATAATACTCATAACAAAGCCAACAAAAAATATATGCAAAAAACCAGCTGTATTTAGTGAGCTAATCGCATCAAAATCTGCATAAAAGAATGCCGGCACACTTAATGCTAAAAAGAAAATTCCAGCAATAAAATATCCACCAACTAGCTTAAATGGTGGTGCGTAAGTATTTAAAAGCATCTTAGTGGCAAAGACTAGTATCTACGTCTTCTATATTTGCACCATCTTTTAGGCTAAAAATCATCTTTACAGCCCCACCATCTATATCTTCACGCTCTATATCAAAGCTCTTATCTATCTTTGGTATAAGACCAGCTGGAAATTTATGATTTAGCATCATAATTTTTGTATTTTTATCAGCAAATTTAATAGCGATTAATGCATTGACCATTGGCTCTGGCGGCACGCAAGGACGTGAATCAAAGCCAACAAAATTTACACCATTTTCATTAAATTTATAAAATGGCACAGTTGCACCATCGACATTAAACTGCTCCGCGTTTTTGAAAAAATCGCTCATTTTTTCTCCTTTTGATTTTGGAGAATTATACTCTGATTAAACTTTTCAAACTATTGATTTGCTTCAACAAAAGCTATTTTACATAAGGTATAAATTCCTCATATCCTAGTCTTGCCATATCTTCAAGCGGTATAAATTTAAGGCTCGCACCGTTTATGCAATATCTTAGTCCGCCCTTATTGCTTGGACCATCATCAAAAACATGCCCAAGGTGCGCGTCACTATTTTGAGACTTAACTTCGACCCGTTTCATCATAAAAGAGTTGTCCTCCTTATACGAAAGAGCTGTTGTCGTGATAGGCTTTGTAAAGCTTGGCCAGCCACATCCTGCATCAAATTTATCTGCACTTGAGAAAAGTGGCTTTCCACTCGTTATATCTACATAAATGCCTTTTTTATCAAATTTATCATACTCACTGCTAAATGGCCTCTCAGTCGCCGCTTCTTGCGTCACGGCATACTGCTCGCTACTTAAATTTTTCTTTAACTCATCTTTACTAAGCGGCTTAAATTTCGCCTCATCATAAAGCGGTTTATCAGCTAAGCCTAGATCAATGTGACAATATCCAAAAGGATTTTTATCAAGATAGTCTTGATGATACTCCTCACCTAAGACAAAATTTTTAAGTGGCGCCACCTCAACCACGATCTTATCTTTAAATTTCTTTTGCTCTATTTTCATAAAGCTCTCTATCGTTGGCAGATCACTTTCGCTCACATAGTAAATTCCGCTTCTATACTGCCTACCGACGTCATTGCCTTGTTTATTTAATGAGGTCGGATCGATCACTCTAAAAAAGTGAGCCAAAATTTCAGCCAAAGCGACTCTGTTTTCGTCGTATTTTACATAAAGCGTCTCGGCATGATCGCTCTCATGAAGCTCGCGGTAGCTAGTATTTTCGCTCTTGCCATTTGCGTAGCCTACCTTTGTATCCACTACACCAAATATCTTTTTAAAATACCCCTGCATACCCCAAAAGCAACCGCCTGCTAGATAAATTTCTTTCAAATTTTGCCCTGCCATCGTCTGCTCCTTTATAAGCTCATCTTTTGCCATCAAATTTAGACCAAAAAACACTGCCGCCATTAAGATAAATTTTAAGATATTTTTCATTCTATCTCCTTTCGTTTTTGAAAGATTATACGAAAATCAAAGTTATAAAGTGTGAAGAAAGGGGCAAGTGCCCCTAAATTTTAGTGCAAAAAGTGTCTAACGCCAGTAAAGTATAGCGACATGCCATGCTCATTGGCAGCCTCTATCACCTCATCATCTCTGATGCTGCCGCCTGGCTCGATGACGCATTTTACGCCCACTTTGCTGGCGATGTCGATGCTATCTCTAAATGGAAAGAACGCCTCACTAGCAAGCACGCAGCCACTTAGATCAATTTTTAGCTCTTTTGCCTTTGCCACGGCCGCACGAGCAGCATCAACGCGGCTTGTCATACCCATGCCAATAGCTACCATTGCACCATCTTTTACATAAACTACGCAGTTGCTCTTCGTTAGCGCAGCCACTTTCCACGCTATTTGAGCGTCTTTTAGCTCGCTGCCAGTTGCAAATTTCTTGCTCATTTGCTTCATATTTTCAAGCTCTTCGTCTTTTACGAAGTCTCTTTCTTGAAATACAAAACCGCCATCGATGTGCTTAAAGTCAAATTTATCATTTGAGCGAACTAAAAATTTATTGTCTTGAGTGAAAATTTTGATGCGTTTTTTACTCTCAAATACTTTAAGCGCAGCATCATCGACATTTGCAGCTATTATCACCTCAACGTAAATTTCATTTATCTTTTTAGCTAGCTTTTCATCAAGTGTGCCGTTTATTGCTACCACGCCGCCGTATGCTGAGATCGGATCGCATTTAAGCGCAGCCTCGTAGCTCTCAAGCAACGTATCTTTTACCGCAAAGCCGCAAGGGTTAGCGTGCTTGATAATAGCCACTGCTGGCGCGTCATCAAAGCTAGTTGCAAGCATCAATGCGCCATTTATATCGGTCATATTATTGAAACTTGCCTCGCCTTTTAGGGCTCTAAAGTTGTTTGTGAAGAAATAATCAAACTCATAAAGTGCGCCTTTTTGGTGTGGATTTTCTCCGTATCTTGTGTCAAAAACCTTGCTTCCCACGATAAATCTAGCATCGCCAAAACCACCATTAAATCTATCATTCATATAGTTTGCGATCATGCTATCATATGCCGCTGTATGCTCGAATGCCTTTATCATCAGTGATCTTCTAAACTCAAAATCATCACTTTTTTCTCTTAGGCGCTTTAAAATTTCATCATAATCAAGCACGCTTGTAACGATAAGCACGTCTTTAAAATTTTTAGCAGCACTTCTTACCATGGCTGGGCCACCAATGTCGATATTTTCGATGATCTCAGCAAAGTCATCAGTCCTGATGGTAGTCTCTTTAAATGGATATAAATTTACGCAAACTAGGTCGATGCCCTCGATGCCATACTTCTTTGCCTGAGCCACATGCGTAGCGTCGTCGCGTTTGTGCAAAATGCCACCATGTATCTTTGGATGAAGCGTCTTTACCCTGCCCTCAAACATCTCAGGCGACGCCGTAAATTCGCTAACTTCAGTTGCTTTGACACCATTTTCTTTTAAAAGTTTAAATGTACCGCCAGTTGAAAGTATCTGCCAGCCAAGCTCTTCTAGCCCCTTTGCAAACTCTACAATGCCCTCTTTATCGCTAACGCTAAGCAATGCTCTCATTTTTTCTCCTTTATTAAATTTTTATCTTTTTGTTAAACACATACCTTTTACAAGCAAAAGCTGCCCCATTTTTATATCCTTTGCGATATTCTTTATCGATAAGGCTTCTAGCGTAATCATAACATTTGCAGCTGCATCTATATAATAGTCTTTTCTCTCTACAAAGTTTTCACGCTTTTGACCAACAATATCAACGCTAAAGGCATAGCTTGAAATTTGATTGCCATCAAAATATCTCGCATCTAATACGCTTAAATTTACAGGTTCCTCTTTCTCAAGCGCCTCGCATATCGGCTTTTCCGAGCTAAATTTCATCACCTTTATGCCGCGATCATACGAAAAGATATACTCACTAATTTCATTTAATTTTTTTGCTTTAACTGACATAATGTCGCTCTTGTTGCCATCTTTATCGACAAATATTATGCTCACATTGCTATCTTTAACATCGTAGTTGCTGATGACCAACCTTTGATCTCGATAAAGCTCGCTTTGCGTAAGCTTAAATTTTATCTCTTTTCCATCGATATTTACCACTTTAAAATCATTACAAAAGCCAGCCACCGCTAGCAGCAAAATAATAAATTTCTTCATCTAAACTCCAAATTTCTCTTTTAATCGCCCATAAGCCTCGTTTATCTCCTGAAGCTTTTTGGTTGAGCGCTCTATCACCTCTTTACTCTCGCCCCTACCCATTAAAATGTCGGGATGATACTGCCTTACAAGCTCTTTATAGCGAGCTTTTACCTCGTCAAGACTTGCATTTTTACTAAGTCCTAAAACCTCAAACGCATCTTTTTCTTGGACTACTTCATCAGTATTTGCCTCAAATCTTGAGCCATAAAAGCTATCAAATTTAAAGATGATCTCATCAAGCGTTTCTTTATCAATGCCAAATCCATAAGCGATATTTCTTATGACGTCTTGCTCGCTTTTGTTAAACTCACCGTCTATATAGGCCAAATTTAGAAAAAAAGTGAGCCTAGCCACGCAGGTATCGTAGTTTAGATTAAAAGCACGCTTGTAGTTTCTAGCGGTTTCATAGGCGTTATCTACATTTTCTTTTTGGCTGTTATAGACCTCTTTTAGATACTCGCGCACGCCGCTAACACCGCTAACTTTCTGGCTTAGATCATCAAGCACTTGAGTGATCAGCCTAGCCTCTAGCTCGCTAACTCTGCCGTCACTTTTAGCGACTTTTGCAAGCAGTGAGACTAGAAATTTAGCCTCATCTACATTTGCTTGTTTCTTGCGGTTACTACCTATTTGGACATTCATAAATAAAAATATCGCACCGCCTAATATCAGTAAAAACAGAACTCCAGACATATTACCACAAGTGATAGATTGTATTTTTTATCTTGCCATTTACCAGCTCATTTTTGCGCCATGAGCTCTCGTCGTTCATCACGTTCCAGCGACGCTCTTCAGGGCGGTAGAACCAGTCTTTATCTATCTGATAGTAAATTTGCTTGCCATTTGTTTCAATAATGTTTGCGATATTGTTATCGTGGTAGCTATTTTCATCATAGTCAGTAAAAGCTCGCTGTCCCATCTCTGAGTAAAGTAGCGTTAGCTCCTGAAGCATTTCATTTAGATCATCATCCATCTTTTTTACATGAAGGCCGATCTCGTGCGCCTCTCTAAAGAGGATCGGATATTCGTGAGCTGGGTAGTCGCCATTTAGCCTTTCAGAAATTTCTGCGATCTTTTTATCATCATCGATGTGGTACCTAAGAAGCTCGGTGCAAATCTTAAGCGATAACGAGCTAGCACGATCAACCGCACCAAAGACTAGCGGATGAATATACTCATAAAGCGAATTATAAGGGTTTGTGTCGTTTGGCCTATCTTTGTCTTGCTCTTTCCAAAGCTTAACAACACGACTAAGTTCGTCCATCGAAACACTCACAAGCTCATTGCCTTTGTTTGTCGGACTAAGCTCGTGTTTGAGCGAGGTATCAACAGGCGTTAGATAGGCAAGTGGCCCCATAACGATCTCATTTGCACCAAGTGCCATCATGGTAGCAGCTGAGGCGCAGTTTGCAGGTATTAGAGCTATTAAATTTTTGCAGTAATTTCTAAGTGTAGTAATGATCCTAAGAGCAGCTATTCCACTTCCGCCGTCACTTTTTATAAAAAGATAAGCAGTATCTATCTTTTTACCCTTTAAAATTTCATACATAGCACTTGCATCGTTGCCGCAAACGCTACCAGCGTTTGAATTATAGTAAGTTATCAAAGTAGCGTTTAGTCTTTTTTCAATTGATTTTATTAAATTTTGTGTCTTACTAAAAAGTACTGGCGGCTTTGCTACGCCTCGTTTTTCAACTTGTTCTGCTTCCTTTTGCTCATTTTCAGCCTCAGCGACCTTGCCCTTTTTCAAAGCCATTTTTTAATCCTCTTTTCTAACTATTTTTGCAAACTCATTTAGATAAATTTCTCTTATCTCGTCTACGCTCTTATCAATATCATTTAGTTTAAATCTTCTGCCGCCACTGACACCGATCTTTTCAAATTTCACACCAAATTTAGCAGCAAGAGCTTCAAATTTAACCTCGTCTTTCACGCCAACAACTGCTCTTGAAAAGCTTTCATCAAAGATAAAATTTGACTCTTTAAATTTCGCTTCGCAGTTTACGCCGATATTTGAAATACTAGCCATTTTTGCTAGCGTAATAGCAAGACCGCCTACGCCTACGCTATTTGCAAATTCTAAAATTTGCTCTTTATTTGCTTCGATCACTAGGTCCCACAGAGCTCGCTCACTCTTATAATCAACCTCTTTTAGCCTTCCACCGACTACATCAAATAGCGCCTTTGCGTAAAGTGAGGCAGCAAATTCCCCGCTTGTCTCACCAAGTAGGTAAATCGCCCTGCCCTCGCTTAAAAATGTGCTTTTTAGATTTAAGTTTGCATCCTCATTTACACCAACTGTGACGATGGCTGGCGTTGGATAGACGCTAACGCCGTCAGTGTCGTTATAAAGGCTCACGTTGCCGCTAACGACTGGTGTATTTAGCTCACGGCAAGCCTCTTTTATGCCTTCACATCCCTCTTTAAACTGCCACATCACCTCTGGATTTTGTGGGTTGCCGTAGTTTAGGCAGTCGGTGATCGCAAGTGGTACAGCGCCGCTCATCGCTACTTTTCTGCCAGCTGCCGCAACGGCTCTTGCAGCGCCAATTTTAGGATCAACGAAATTTGCTCTAGGATCGCACTGCGCAGCCATAGAGACGGCCTTTTTAGTGCCTTTTACTCTGATACTTGCAGCACCCAAGTGACCAGGCTGTTTTATAGTATTTGTCTGGATGTTTGCGTCATATTGATCGTAAATAAAGCTTTTATTTAGCACCTCTGGCTCTTTTAAAAGCTTGAAAAATGCGGTTTTGTTATCAACATTATTTGGAATTTGTAAATTTGCTATCTCATCAAGGTATTTTGGACGTGCGACTGGGCGGTCAAGCACCGGAGCTGCCTCGCTAAGTGGGCCGATAGGGATTTCGCCTGCAAGCTCACCATGCCAGTAAAGCTGCATCACGCCGCTACTTGTGACCTCGCCGATGATCTCAGCGTCAAGGTCCCATTTTCTAAAAATTTCAAGCACCTTTTGCTCGTAGCCTTTTTTGGCGCATATTAGCATACGCTCTTGAGACTCGCTTAGCATTAGCTCATAAGGCGTCATGCCAACTTCGCGCATCGGTACGCGCTCTAGATACATCTTCATGCCGCTACCGCTTCTACCAGCCATCTCAAAGCTAGAGCTTGTAAGTCCTGCTGCGCCCATATCTTGGATGCCGATGATGTAGTCCTTTTTAAAAAGCTCTAAGCATGCCTCCATAAGCAGCTTCTCGGCAAATGGGTCGCCTACTTGCACCGTTGGGCGAAGTGATTTATTTTCGTCATTAAAGCTATCACTAGCCATCACAGCGCCGCCAAGTCCGTCTCTGCCGGTCTTTGAGCCCACGTAAATGACTGGGTTGCCTACACCTTCAGCCTTACCGTAGAAAATTTCATCACTTTTACAAAGGCCAAGTGCAAAGGCGTTGATTAGGATATTGCCATTAAAGCTAGGATCAAAAGTGGTTTCGCCACCGATCGTTGGGATACCCATGCAGTTACCATAATGCCCTATGCCGGCCACACTTCCTTTTAGTAGATATCTATGTTTTTTAGCTAGCTCGCTCTCGCCTCTTATCTCGCCAAAACGAAGCGAGTTCATATTCGCAACGACTCTTGCGCCCATTGTAAAGACGTCTCTTAAAATTCCACCAACGCCAGTTGCAGCGCCTTGAAACGGCTCGATAAAGCTTGGGTGGTTGTGACTCTCCATTTTAAACACAGCCGCAACCCCGTCTCCAACGTCGATGACACCGGCATTTTCGCCAGGTCCTTGGATGACCCAAGGCGCCTTTGTCGGAAAGCCGTTTAGGTATTTTTTACTTGATTTATAGCTGCAGTGCTCGCTCCACATTGCTGAAAATATGCCAAGCTCTAGTAAATTTGGCTCGCGTCCTAAAATTTTTAAGATCTCTTCATACTCTTCGTCGCTGATTTTATGTGCTTGTATGGTAGCTTTGTCCATTTTTGGCCTTTAAAAAATTTTGGTTGATTTTACTTAAATTTGCATAAAAAGATGATAAACCAAAGGAGCGAAAACAGAACAAATTTGACGAATAAAATAAGAGTCTAAACTTCATATAGCAAGCCAAAATGTTATATTTGTAGTTATTGATTCGGCTATAAATTTAACCGAAAAATTAGCATTTTTGCGGTACGGGTCTTGGTGAACGGCTCAAATTTTAGACAAATGCCAAATTTGAACTAGCTGTGGAAAATAAAAATTTAAGCATACTAGAACCCTAAATTTGACGCAAGAAAGTCCGATACTCCGTCAAATTCAGCAGGCGATTACCCGCCACAAATGCCTACTTGCTCGGCATACTATAGTAGCAAAGTATGTTTAGCAGGATACGCCCTTGCTTTTTGAGGTCTTGATCGATGACGTCTTGTCTAAATTTCCCAGAAGTCGCCTGCTCTTTAACCTCGGCTAGCTTGCTGCTAGGCAGGTTAAATTTAAAGTCTAAATTTTTTATCTCAAAGCCTTTGTTTCCGACTATCTTCGCGTCGATCACGGTAGCGAAAAACTCGTCAGACGCGCCCACGTAGTAGTTCGTCACGCTTCTAGCGCTTATAGGTTCGCCGCCAAAAAACGCCTTGCAAACAGGAGATTTTTGCGCGCTATAAACCACGCTCTCAAGGATCCCGCCGCCAAATTCGTAAAACTTAAATTTCTTTGAGTTTTGTAGCTTTTTTATCTCGTCTTTATCGCTCAAATCTACATTTCTACCGCTATCAAGATCAATTACTATCAGAGTTTTTACGCCGTCGCCGCTTGCATAAACCCAGCCTAGATTTTGGCTCGCCGAGTCGCTCTCGCCCGGCGATTTCACCTCGGCCCTACCCATGTAGTCGCCGAATTTTTCCTCTGTTTTGCCGCCGCTCATCTCGTAGACCGTAGTCTCGGTTATAAATCCGATCTGCTGTATGCTAGCGTCGTTTTCCATATACGTACGCCACGCTCTCTCGCCGCCCATCTCGCCTGTAATGGCCGCGCAACCGCTAAACGCCAATGCCGCAATAGCCGCTAGAAATAATTTTTTCATCTCGCGCTCGCGTTTAAATTTGATAAAAGCGATCAGTTTTTAGGCGCGGCGCACACGATGTTTGATAGGATTTGCTCCTGTTTTTTAGCGTCGGCGTCTATGACTTTGCTTCTAAAATCCGCCGAGCGAGCCCGCGTTTGCGTACTAGCAAGCTTGCCGTCGCTAACGAAAAATTTAAAGTCTAGATTTTTGATCTCGGCGCTTTTGCCTTTTTTCACTCCGATATCCATCAGGGTCGCGAAAAATTCGCTATTGTCGACGCTTTCTTTATCGTAATAATTAGTCACCGCATGAGCTTTTACCGTCTTGTCCGCCGCAAAACTCTCGCACACGGCGCCCGAGTCCGCACTAAAAACTACGCTCTCTAATATGCCGCCGCCAAACTGATAAAATTTGACCGTTTTTGCCTTTTTTAGGGCTTCATGCTCGGCTTCATCGCGCATATTTACGTAGCGATAGCCGAATTTTTCCTTGTCGTCAAGCTCAAGTACCGTAAACGAAAGCCCGTTTAGCGCATACATATCGCCCAGTTTCAGCGCCATATCGGCCCTTTTTACGATCGCCATACCGATGACGTCGCCGTCTTTTAGCGCGTAAGTTTTGCTTAAATTTTCCGAGTAAAACGCGATATTGCCGAGGTTGCCGTCGTTTTCAAAATACTTACTCCACTTTGGTTCGGATGAGTCCGTACCCGTTAGTTTATCTTGCAAAGGCGCGCAACCGCTAAATAACGCCGCCAAAGCGACGACTGATAGAATTTTTTTCATTGTTTTCTCCTTTAAGATAAATTCGCTCACTTGCCCAGGCAAAAGCTGCTAAACATTTCGTCTAAAATTTCGCTTCTTTCAAACGGCTTCGTGATTGACGAGATTTGCTCTATCGCCGCATTTAGCTCATAAGCAAAAAGCTCGAGCTCAGACTCGACAAGCAAATTTAACGCTCTTTTTAAAGCTTCGCTCGCCTCTTTGCAACTTAAAATTTGACGGTTTGAGCTTAGCATTATCTCGTCGGTATCTTGTGTCTTGAGGTAGCTCTCAAGCTCTTTTAAAACTACGCTCGTATCGGTTTTTGCTGAAATTTTGATAGCACTCTCTAACTCTATGTCAAATTTAAATGCAAGATCGCTTTTGTTTAGGATAAAAAAGGCTTTTTTACTTGAGTTAGAAACGAGCTTGATTATCTCTTTGTCTTGCTCATCGCTTGGATTTGAGCCGTCAAAGACAGCCAGGATAATGTCAGCCTCGTTTATAGCCGAGATTGAGTAGTTTATGCCGATTTGCTCGATCCTTCCAGCATCTTTTCTAATGCCAGCGGTATCTATTATGCGAACCAGATGTGAGCCAATCTTGAAATTTTCTTCTATCCTATCTCTGGTCGTGCCCGCCTCGTCGCTAACGATCGCCCTCTCGTATGCCAAAAATGAGTTTAAAATGGAGCTTTTGCCAACATTTGGCTTACCAACGATGGCGATCTTAAAGCCATCAATCAGGCCTCTTCTTTGCTCACTAAGTGCGGCTATGCGCTCTAGCTTCTCACTATTTTTTAAAAGCATCTGCTTGGTCTGCTCTAGTAAATTTGTAGGCAGATCATCATCAGCATAATCAATCATCGTCTCAACAAAGGCAAGAGTTTTGACCACTTCGCTTCTGATCTCACTAACAAATCTACTAAGATCGCCTTGCATCTGGCGGGTTAAAATTTTAGCAGCGATCTCGCTTTTTGAAGTGATGAGCCCTTGCATAGCCTCAGCCTTGGCTAGATCCATC
Organism: Campylobacter concisus; assembly: GCF_003048555.1. GTDB lineage: Bacteria > Campylobacterota > Campylobacteria > Campylobacterales > Campylobacteraceae > Campylobacter_A > Campylobacter_A concisus_AO. The sequence goes on from NZ_PIRR01000002.1 coordinate 65,542, forward strand.
TTGCCATTTAAAAATGCTCGCTTGCTAAACTCGCCTGGCATAGCAAGCCTTGCACCAGCCCTTATTAGTTCATTTAAAATTCTCTCACTCACCATAACGCCACCATGAGTTTGAAACTCGACGATATCCTCGCCTGTAAAGCTTGCTGGGCCTTTAAAATATATAACAATGCCCTCGTCTAAAATTTCATCATCAAGGGAGTAAATTTTGGCTAGTTTCGCGTATCTTGGCTCTAAATTTGAAAGTTTAAGAAGTTTTAAAGAGGTGGCCAAGGCGTCCTTGCCGCTAAGCCTTACGATAGAAACTGAGCCGATGCCATAAGCTGTGGCAAGGGCTGCGATAGTTTCACTCATTTTTTGAAAAAGTCATTTACGACGACAAATTTGCCGTCATTGCCACTTTTTATGCCAACATATTTATCTGGGAATTTCTCGCGAAGCTTCTCAAGTGCGATCTTAACCAAAACCCCATCAAGTGGCTTTGTTTGAGCTCTACCACTATTTTGCACACGCTCGATCACGCCATTTAGATACTGATCCATCATCGCTTCTTGATTTTGCAAAAATTGCGCGATTTCAAGGCGGATAGCAAGGTTGTATTTTGAGTTTAGCCAGTTATAAAGCATGTAAGATATCGCTTTATATCTATAGCCCTCTTTGCCGATAAGTAGCGCCGCATCAGCTCCGTCAAGCTCTATAAGCACCGTTTCATCGTCAAATTTGCTAACTTCAATTTTACTAATATCAAAACAACTTGCCTTAAAAAGACGGTTCACGCCATCTTTGATCTCAGGTAAAATTTTATCAAAGTCGATTGTTGCTTTTTCTTTTTTTTCTTTTTGTAAAGCTTGAGCTGCACTATCTTCATCAGTTTGGTTAAAATTTTCAATAATAGAATTATCTAAAATATTTTTAGGAGCATTTTTGCTAGCTTGTGGCTCCTTTATTTCTTTTGGCTCATCAAGTCTCTTTATCACATATCCTGGTTCAGCCTCTTCTTCACTCTTTTGAGCAAATGCATCTTTAGCTAGAGCTTCATTTTTTTCACTTAAATTTGACTTTTCATTTTTATGTTCTTTTTGCTCAAATTTAGTTTCGCTTTTTTCATCTCTATGTTTTTTAGGGCCTCGCTTTTTATCACTATGATCGTGTTTTTTAGCTTGCTTTTTATCTTCTTTTATAGCCTCGTTCTCATCATTTTTTTTAACAAAATTTTTATCATTTTTTGGCTTGTGTTGTGGTTTTGGCTGATTTTCTAAATTTGCTTCAATGATCGCACTTCTTTTAAAAAATCCCAAAAAACCACTGCTTGGATGCTGTAAAACTTTTATATCAAGCTGAGTTACTGAGCAGTTAAGCTGCTCGGCTGCTTTTTGAAATGCCTCTTGAAGGGTATTTGCTTCTATTTTCATTAAGCCTTTACCTCCGTAGCTTTTTTATGTTTTTCAAAAAGTTTGTTTACAAATACTTGCTGAACAACTGAGCAAACGTTATTTACAAACCAGTAAAGTGTAAGACCAGCTGGGAATGTCACGAAGAAAAATGTAAATATAAGAGGTAAAAATTTCATCACCTTTTCTTGCATAGGATCAGTAAATGTCGTTGGTGTAAGCTTTTGCTGTAAAAACATCGTAAGACCCATCAAAATAGGCAATACAAAATATGGATCCATTACTGAAAGATCGTGTATCCAAAGTACCCAAGGAGTACCTTTTAGCTCGATCGCATTTAGTAAAACGCGGTAGATCGCAAAAAATACCGGAATCTGAAGCAAGATCGGTAAGCAGCCACCCATTGGATTTGCTCCATGCTTTTTATAAAGCTCCATCATATGAACTTGCATTTTTTGCTTATCATCTTTATATTTTGTCTGAAGCTCTTTTACCTTTGGAGCAAGCTCTTTAAGCTTGTTCATGGATAACATACCCTTATATGTAAGTGGGAATAAAACTATCCTTATAACAAGCGTTAGCACAACTATCGCCCAACCCCAGTTGCCAATGTAGTTATGTAAGAAATTCAAAAATGCAAACATCGGTTTTGCTATAAATGTAAACCAACCATACTCAATAACATCGTTTAGTCTCTCATCCATCGAACTTAAAATTTTATGCTCTTTTGGTCCAATATATGCGCCTAATTTTAAATTATCATTTGCCTTTACAAAAAGAATAGGATTGTTGTTAGAATCTTTGTCTAAGGCTACTTCAAATGGCTTTTCAAATGAGTAAAATAGCGTCGTATAGTATCTATCAGAGGCGGCTGCTATTGTGGTATTTGCATAGTTTTTAACCTCTTTGGCGTCACCATCTTCTATAATATTTAGGCTATCATCTGCATTTCTAAGCATAACGCCATGAACTGTGTAGCTATCTACTGCGATGTTTGGCCTAAAACCAGGAGTGATGAAATAATCAACTTTTTTACTTAAATTTACTTCAACTTCATATCTGCCATTTGGGTAAAATTTGATATTTTTTGTAACTGTAACTCCATCTAAATTTTGAGTAAGTTTTATAGTTTTAGGCTCACTGCTAGCATCTATCTCACTAGCGTCACTACTATATGCAACCTTAAAAGCATCGGTATTTAGCGTACTATCGTTAAATCTAAGCTCAAGTGGCAATGGATTCTGTGAGACAAGCTCAATTTTGTTGCCATCTTCTGTTTTATATTTCTCTTCAGTTAGATAGAATTTTGAAATTCTTCCTAGCTTATCTATTTTTGCTTCGTAGCTTTGACCTTTGATAGTAGCGATTATCTCATTTGAAGCTAAATTTTCATTTGATTTTGGTGTATTTTGATTTATATTTGGAGCTTTATTTTGATCTATTGCTTGAGAGATTGTAGTTTGGTTTTGCTCAGGCACCACTCTTTTTGGCATAAAAAAATCATACACTATAAAAAAAACAATAGATAAAAGCGCTGCAAGAAGCAACCTTTTTTGCATAGACATCTGTTCCATTTTATTTTTTTTCCTTTAATTTATCTAATACTTTTACGACATAAAATTTACTATTCTGACAAGGGACAAACCAAAAATTTACATTTCTGGTATCACTTTTTTGAGATATAAAACATAAGTTAAATTTTTTGTAGATGATTGGGTAGTTGATACCGCCTTTAAAAAGCTGATTACATTTTAAAATTCGCATGAAGGTTGCAAAAAAAGCAGAAAAAAAACTATTTGTTTGAAATTCCCAAATAGCGTATTGTGAGCAAGTCGGATAATAGCGACAGCTTTTTGGTAGAAGTATGGAAATATAT
>NZ_PIRR01000030.1:0-24518 GCF_003048555.1 Campylobacter concisus
AGATGTGTAGAGGAGACAGAGGCTGCAAAGCAACGTAAAGATGAGCTTTTGCTAGTGGAGATCGCGGGTATAACTGATAAGATAATAACTATGATAAAACCAGTCTTTAGTGCAAAAATTTTAAATACAAATGAGCTTATTTATCACTACTTAATTTTTGAGCTAAAAGAACTAAAAGCTTGTGCGATAGGCGAGGAGCTAGTTTAAAATTTTATCAATTATCTCTTTTGCTCCATTTGGCAAAAGGATCTCTTTTAGAGCTTTACTGCTTTTGTTTAGATCGAAATTTTCTATCATTCTTATAACTTCATCTTTGTCTAAAATTTCTCCATTTTGCAAGCAAATTTCAGCAATGCCCTTATCTTTTAAAAATTTAGCGTTATAAAACTGGTGATTGCCAGCAGCATAAGGAAATGGCACAAAGATAGATGGAAGGGCGTTTGCACAAAGCTCCCAAAGCGAGCTAGCTCCTGCTCTTGATATGGCAAGGTCAGCCTTGCTCATCTTATTTTCTATCTCTTTACTAAATTCAAAAATTTCTAAATTCGTTTCATTAAAGCCAAGTTCATCATATCTTTTTTTAAGTTCATCAAAGCCATTTTTACCACATTGATGAATTATTTTTATGCCTTTTTCTTTAAGATATGGAGCTAAATTTATAGCTAGCTCGTTTATCGCTTTTGCGCCTTGCGAGCCTCCTAAAAACAAAATAGTCTTTAGTTCCTCTCTCACTCTTGCACTATCGAAAAATTTCTTTGCTACGGGATAAGGGTAGGGCGAAGCTTCATCATAAGAGCTAAAAAAGCCTTTTGCATAAGGCTTTAAAATTTTATTTAATTTGCCCATTACAGCATTTTGTTCGTGGATAAAAAGCGGCACTTTTGAGATAATGGCTGCAATAGCCGCTGGAGCTGCTGAATAGCCACCAACGCTAATGACTGCCTTAACGTCATTTTGCTTAAAAATTTTTCTACATTTTAGAGCAAGATTTACGATATTTGTTAGTGATTTTAGTTTAGCAAAGCCTCTTTTATTTACTACGCCACTACTTGGTAAGAAAAATTTTTGTAAAAAATTCTCGTCATTTTCAAACCAAAATTTATCTTGCCCACTAGTTGAACCAATAAAAATAGGCTTAATGCCACGAGCATTAAGCTCCTCGCAAAAGCTTCTTGCGATCGCTAAATGCCCACCAGTGCCTCCACCACAAATAACAATCATAATTTTGCCCTTTTACTAACCATCAAAACCATGCCGATACCGATACAAATTGCAAGCACAGAGCTACCGCCGTAACTAAGAAATGGCACAGCAATACCTTTGATAGGCGTGATCGATGTAATGCCATAGCTATTCATTAAAAATGAAAACGATAAGATAAGCCCGACGCCAAGCGTAAATAGATGATAGACCTTATTTTCGCTTCTGGCTGAAATTCTAAAAATTCTATAAAGTAGCGTTATAAATATAGCTACGATACACAAAATACCAAATACACCAACCTCTTCAGCGATACCAGCTAGCACAAAGTCGGTATGGACTTCACTTAAAAAGCCAAGCTTAAAGATACCAGCGCCAAGCCCTTCGCCGAAAAATTCGCCATGCTTTATAGCGTTTAATGAGTGAGAAATTTGATATGGTTCTGGCGCATCAGCTACTCTTAATACATCTGCAACGCTATCAGGTAAGAAAGAAAGTACCATATTTTGTATCGTGCCCCACCATGACTTTATACGTAAAATTCTATGCTCAGAGCTGATTATCGCTACTGTCATAACAAAAGCAGCTCCTAAGATACCGATACTAAAAAGTCTTGCACTTGCTCCTGCGAAAAGTGCCATCGTCACAAATGTAAGCGCTAGCACGACCACTTGACCAAGGTCATTTTGCATAACAGCGATAAGAAAGATAGCAACACCAAAAAGAATGATATAAGGCATAAGTATCTTAATCTCATCTAGCAAGGTTCTTTTGCCTTCACTAAATTTTCTAGTAAAACTCCAAGCTAAGAAGTAGACAAAACCGATTTTAAAAAACTCAACTGGAGCTAGTGAAAAGCCAGGTAGCCTGATCCAACGTCTAGCACCACCAGCGTCAGTCACCATTGAAGCTGGCAATGCATGCATTAGCCCCATGGCAATACCGCAAGATATAAGAAGTCCAAATCCTATCCAAACAAGCGTCTTTTCAGGATTAAGCCTAGAAAGCCACCACATAATGAAAATTCCGATACAACCAACAATGAACTGTCGAATAAAAAAGTGAAATTCGTCGTAATTAAAAAATAAAACCGTAAAAACTGGCAAAGATAATGAAAAAATAATGCTTATAGCGATCAAAGTCGAACAAAGATAGAAAATGATCTTATCAACTGCCAAAATTTAACTCCAAGTTTAAAAAGTGCCAAAGTATAATAAAAAACGGCTTACAAAGATATTATTTGCTATAATTGCAGGCTTTAAGGAAGGGCATGAAGATAGGTATATTTGACTCAGGACTTGGTGGACTGAGTGTCTTAAATGAAGCTTTAAGCAAGCTTAGCGAGCATGAATTTTTATATTACGCAGACGTGAAAAATGTCCCATACGGACAAAAGAGCAGGGATGAGATCTTAAAATTTAGCTTTGATGCGGTGAAATTTCTCATAGAAAATGGCGCAAACGCCGTTGTAGTAGCTTGTAACACAGCAACTAGTGTAGCGATAAAAGAGCTTAGAGCAAATTTAAATGTACCTATAATCGGTATGGAGCCAGCCGTAAAAAAGGCTCATGACTTAAGCCATAATGACGCTCTAAAAACGCTTGTAATCGCCACTCCAGTCACCGTAAATGGCGCAAAACTAAAAGAGCTAATCACAAATTTAAACGCAAAAGATAAAACCGAGCTGCTCGCTCTACCTCGCCTTGTAAATTTTGCTGAAAATGGGGAATTTGATACCAAAAACGTAAAATCATATCTAAAAGAAGAGTTAGCCAAATTTGATCTAAGCAAATTTGGGTTTTTAGTGCTTGGCTGCACGCACTTTAACTATTTTAAAGATAGCCTAAGAGAAATTTTGCCGTCAAATATAAGCATAATTGATGGCAACGAAGGGACAATAAATCGCCTTGTTAGCGAGCTTGGGCTTGCAATTTCAAATGCAAATTTAACTTCAAATGTGAGATTTTTCTACTCTGGTGCCGAGGTGTACGAGCAAAGCGAACTAGAAAAAATTTCAAGAAATTTAGCTAGATTAGAGAAGATGAGGGCGATTTGCTAGGTTAAATCTAACTAAATACCACAAATAAAAATTTTATGAAATACACTAAATTTTACATATTTTTATATGTATTTAGGCTTTTCTTTGCTTTATTATATAGATAGCACTTATTACTGCAACAACAGCCAAAAGAGCGATCGTGATTATTAAAAGTGTCTGTTTATCAGGGTTTGAGCCTATAAAATAGCCAACTCCAAGCAAAACAGCACACCAAATCCCAGCTCCTAGCGTGGTAAATAGGCAAAATCTAGAAATGTTCATCTTAGCAAGTCCGGCTGGTAGGCTGATGTATTGACGAATACCAGGAATCAGACGTGAGTTAAATGTAGAAATTTCGCCGTGTTTATTGAAAAATGCTTCAAATTTATCCATTTTTTCGTGAGTAATTCCCACAAATTTGCCGTATTTTAAAACGATTTCACGCCCCAAAAAGTAGCAAAGATAGTAGTTAAAAATAGCTCCAAGCAGGCTTCCAAGCGTACCTGCAAGAAAGGCCAAAATTAAACTCATTTCACCTTTATGCGCCAAATAACCAGCTGGTATCATCGCTACCTCACTTGGAAATGGAAAAAATGAGCTTTCTAAAAACATCATCACAAATATGCCAGCATAACCCCAGCTACTTACGCTCGCAACTATAAAATCAATAACATCATGCAGCATTTAAATTCCTGAAAAATTTTAAAGTGAGCCATTTTAGCAAAGCATAGCTTAAGCTTTTTGACAAAAATAAAGAGAGTTTGTAGCTTATTAAAACCAGATGAAAGTAGAAGCAAAATAGGGCGAAAGCTCGCCCAATTTTTAAAATGCAGGTATAACTTCGCCTTTATAGCGAGTAATGATGAAATTTTTAGTATCAGGGCTAAGCACCGCATCAATCAAAGCTTTGATCTTAGGGTTATTTTCGTTGCCAGCCTTTGTGACGATGATGTTAGCGTAAGGACTATTAGCGTCTTCAAGCAAAAGTGCATCTTTTGCCACGCTCATACCAAGATCAAGGACGAAATTTGTACTAATGGCAGCGATATCGACATCATCAAGCGTTCTTGGTATCTGAGCACCTTCAAGCTCTACAAATTGTAAATTTTTAGAATTTTTAGTTATGTCATTTATAGTTGCAACTTTTACGTTTTTATCGATCTCGATAAGGCCAGCTTTTTCTAAAATTCTAAGCGCTCTGTTGCCATTTGATGGATCATAAGCGATCGCAACTTTTGCACCATCTTTTAACTCTTTTATGTTTTTTATCTTTTTAGAGTAAAAGCCAAGTGGCTCGACATGGACATTTGCAACACTTACAAGATGCAAGCCTCTAGCCTTGTTTTGCTCCTCAAGATATGGTAAATGCTGAAAGAAATTTGCATCCAAACTGCCATCTTCTGTTGCGACATTTGGGATAGAGTAGTCTGAAATTTCAGAGATAACAAGGTCATAGCCTTTATCTTTTAGCTTTGGCTTTACAAATTCTAAAATTTCAGCGTGTGGTACTGGCGAGACGCCGACTACGATAGTGTGGTCCTTGTCGGCTGCGTGAAGGCTTAGAGCAACTAAAGATGCGATTAAAAGTTTGATAAATTTCATTGTTTTTCCTTTTTTGTTTGGTTTAAGCGACGCTAAAAAGGTAAAAGCTTTTACGTCGCTTATTTAAAATTTTAATTAAAATGCTGGAAGAATAGCGCCGTTATATTTTATCTCGATAAATTTCTTAACTTCTGATGAGTTTATTGCTTTATCAAGAGCCTTTATTTTAGGGCTATTTTCGTTACCAGACTTTACTACAACGTAGTTTACATACGGGCTATTTTTGCTTTCAAGCACAAGCGCGTCTTTTACCGGATTAAGATTAGCATTTAGAGCATAGTTTGTGTTAATAACCGCGATAGTAACGTCATCAAGCGTTCTTGGCACTTGAGCAGTCTCGATCTCTTCAAATTTAAGCTTTTTAGGGTTATCAACTATATCAAGCGGAGTTTTTAGTGGATTATCGTTTAGCTTAATAAGTCCAGCATTTGCAAGGATATCTAAAGCACGGCTTTCATTCGTCGGATCATTTGGGATAGATACGGTCGAACCATCTTTTAGATCTTTGATGTCTTTTATCTTTTTAGAATAAACGCCCATTGGCTCGAGGTGCACGCCAACTGTTTTTACAAGGTGAGTGCCTTTGTTTTTGTTAAATTCGTCCAAATATGGAAGGTGTTGAAAGAAATTTGCATCTAAATCGCCATCTTCTGTTGCAAGATTTGGCGTGGTGTAGTCGTTAAATTCTTTAATCTCAAGCGTATAGCCATCTTTTGCCAAAATAGGCTTTACAACCTCTAAAATTTCAGCATGAGGGATAGGTGTAGCACCAACGATTATTGTTTTTGATTTATCAGCTGCATTTGCACTTACACTAAGACCAAAAGCAACTAAAGAGGTAAGAAGTAGTTTTTTCATTTATTATCCTTTTTTAAAATTTGCCAAGCACCAAAAAAGGATAAATTTAAGCTAGAGGATTAAATTTCTTTTTAAGCGCTTAAGCTAGTTCTAAGCACTTAAAAAGAAATTTTGTGCTTAGAGATTAGTCTTTCGACAACGCGTTTTTTACTAGGCGGCACATGTGGCACATATCTGATTTCATCTTTTATCCTTTCAGCTAAAAATTAATTCGGGCAATTTTAAGGAAAAAAGCTTAAAATCAGATAAAAACAAAGGCCTATTTTTTAGAAATTTTATATAAGTAGTTACCTAAAACTTGAAAAATTTGAACCATAATGATAAGAATAACCACGGTGTAGAGCATGATATCTGGGCGAAATCTTTGATATCCGTAGTTTATAGCGACAGATCCTAGTCCGCCACCGCCAACCGCACCAGCCATCGCTGAAAAGCCGATATTTACGATAAGAGTTAGCGTAAATGCCGAGATAATGCCAGGAAGTGCCTCTACAAACATCACTCTAAAGATGATCTGAAATTTCGAGCTTCCAAAGCTTTGGGCAGCTTCAATTATGCCTTTATCAACCTCTTTTAGGGCATTTTCAATGAGCCTTGCTACAAATGGAGCCGCTCCAATAGTTAGCGGAACGATCGCAGCTGTGGTGCCGATACTTGTGCCTACGATCATTTTTGTAACTGGAAAGAGCACAATGATTAAAATGATAAACGGAAAGCTTCTAAGCACGTTTATAACGATATCAAGTACAAGATAAAGCTGCTTGTTTGGCTTTAGTCCGTCTTTATCTGAAAGGATGAGTAAAACCGCAGGTATAAGGCCTATGGCAAAGGCGAGTAGGGTGGAGACGATGCTCATATATAGCGTTTCGCCGATAGCTGGCAAAAGTATCCTAGAAAAAACATCTGGAAATTTAGAAAAATCAATACCAAACATCAAGCAACCTCCCATAAAACGCCACTTTGCTTGATGTAGTTAAGCACGTTTTCTTTATCTTTTTCATCTATGTTTATGACAAGCGAGCCAAGAACATTTTCGTTTAGCTTCTCAAGCTTGCCCCAAACTATGTTAAAGTCGATATTTAGGCTTCTAGCCATATGCGTGATCACGCTATTTTGGGCCACTTCTTTTGGGAAAAATAGCCTGATATTTGTGCCAGTGCTTGGCAGAATTTCAACCTCGCCCAAAAACTCTTTCATCTTCTCATCTGGCTTTAAAAATAGCTCTTCAATGCTTCCAGAGCCTATGATCTTGCCGCATTCTAGCAGTATTGCACGTTTTGCGATCGATTTTACGACCTCCATCTCGTGCGTGACGATGACGACGCTTATGTCTAGCTCTTTGTTTATCTTTTCAAGCAGCTCTAAAATTTGATTTGTCGTGTTTGGATCAAGAGCCGAAGTCGCCTCGTCGCTTAATAAAATTTTAGGATTTAAAGCAAGTGCTCTGGCGATGGCGACACGCTGTTTTTGACCGCCACTTAGCTCGCTTGGATAGCTTTTTGCCTTATTTTCAAGACCGACTAAATTTAAAAGTTCTCTTACTTTTTTTTCAGTTTCATCGCTTTTGCAACCCCAAAATTTAAGTGGAGTAGCAACGTTTTCAAAGACATTTTTTCTAGCCATTAATGCAAAATGCTGAAATATCATCCCAACATCTCGCCTTAAATGTCTTTGCTGCATCTCATCTAAATTCTTTATCTCTTTGTCAAAGACTTTTAGGCTGCCACCTTGATAGCTCTCAAGCCCGTTTATGCATCTTAAAAGCGTTGATTTGCCAGCGCCACTGTGTCCCACGATAGCAAAAATTTCGCCCTTTTTAACCTCTAAATTTATATCAAAAAGGATTTGCGTATCACCATAAAATTTACTTAAATTTTCTATTTTTATCACTATTTTTCTCCAAGAGCTTCTAATTCTTCACATACTTTTTTAAATTTAGCCTCAGCGCTCTCTAGCGCCTCTTTGTTCGTCTCTATAACCTCTTTTGGTGCGTTTGCTACGAAATTTTGGTTATTTAGCATGCCTGAGAGTTTGGCTATCTCTTTTTCAAGCTTTGTCTTTTGAGACCTTAGCCTTGTGATGATACCGCTCATATCAAGCCCTTCAAGTGGGACAAATGCTTCTAAATTTTCGCTCACGTCTCTTATTGAATTTTCGATTTTCTCATCTACAAAGCCAATCTCCTCGCATTTTGCAAGCAACTTGATGTACTCTTTAACCTCGTCAAGATCGATTTTTTCATTAAATTTAACAAAGGCTTTTGCGATCTTTGAGTTGCCAAGATCGATAGTCGCTTTTGCACGGCGAATAGCTACGATTGCTTCGATAACTAGCTCAAATTTCTTCTCAACATCTAAATTTCGCTCTTTTACCTCTGGATAGCTCATCACCATTATTGATTTTGCATTTTCAAGCTGTGTGCCGCTAAGCTCTTGAGATAGATACTCTGAAAGAAACGGCATGAAAGGATTTAGCAGTTTCATCGCCTCTTTAAATATACTTCCAAGCTCTTTTACGCTCGCTTTATCAGCCTTGCTTAGCTCAATACCCCAGTCGCAAAACTCGTCCCAAAGGAATTTATAAAGTGTGTTTGCTGCGTCATTAAAGCGGTAGGCGTCGATGTTTTCACGCACCTCTCTCACGCACTCGTTAAAGCGGCTATTCATATAAATTCCAAGCTTTGTTTGAAGCTTGATATCCTCTAAATTTGGAAATTTACTCTCATTTAGCATGAGGTATTTGCTCGCATTATAAAGCTTGTTGGTGAAATTTCTTACCTGCTTCATCTTGGCGTCGCTTAGCTTGATATCGCGTCCTTGAACAGCTAAAAGCGTTAGCGTAAAGCGCAAGATATCGGCGCTATACTCATTTATGCTATCAAGCGGATCGATGACGTTACCAAGACTCTTGCTCATCTTTCTGCCGAATTCATCCTTTACAAGCGCGTGCAGATAGATATCGTCAAATGGCAACTTACCAAGGGCATTTTCACCCTGAAACATCATCCTAGCAACCCAGAAAAACAATATATCAAAGCCAGTGATTAGTAGGTTGTTTGGATAAAACTCAGCGAGGTCTCCCTCAAACCATTTTTCATTTTTAAGCTCATTTTCATTGCCCCAGCCAAGCGTACTAAATGGCCAAAGACCAGAGCTAAACCACGTATCTAGCACGTCTGGGTCTTGGTGGATGTTTTTACTTTTACACTTTTTGCACTCGCATGGCTCACCTTCGTCAGCCCACATATGACCGCAATCATCGCAGTAAAATACTGGAATTTGGTGTCCCCACCAAAGCTGGCGTGAGATACACCAGTCTCTTAGCTCTCTCATCCACGCGTTAAAGCTGTTTATCCAGTGCGGTGGGTAAAATTTAGCAAGACCCTCTGAGACCTTTTGTATCGCTTCGTCTGCGATCTCTTTTTTGACAAACCACTGCTTTGAGATGTATGGCTCTACGACGTTTTTGCAGCGGTAGCAGTATCCCACTTGATTTTCGTAGTCCTCTATCTTTTCAACATTACCAAGTTTTTCAAGCTCGGCTACCACGATATCTCTAGCCTCAAGCCTTTCAAGACCTGCAAATTTATCGCACTTGTCGTTTAAAATGCCTTTCTCATCAAAGACGGTGATAAACTCAAGGTTGTGCTTTTTGCCTACCTCGTAGTCGTTTTGATCGTGTGCAGGTGTGACCTTAACAAGGCCTGTTCCAAACTCCATATCAACGTGCTCGTCTGCGATGATCTCGATCTCTCTATTTATGATAGGTAGTATCACCTTTTTACCGATTAAATTTTTATAGCGCTCGTCGTTTGGATTTACCATTACGGCTGTATCGCCAAAATATGTTTCTGGACGAGTTGTCGCCACTACAACAAATTCGCTTGGCTTGTCTGCAAAGTAGTATCTCAAATGATAAAGCTTACCTTTGTTCTCCTTGTGCTCGACCTCGATGTCAGAAAGAGCGCCATCATGCGTACACCAGTTTATCATGTAGTTTTTCTGGACAATTAGTCCTTTGTCGTATAAATTTACAAAGGCTTTTTTTACAGCTTTTCTTAGGCCCTCATCCATGGTAAATCTCTGGCGAGACCAAGCCGGAGTGATGCCAAGCTTACGCATCTGATGCACGATCATGCCACCGCTTTTTTCTTTCCACTCCCACACTTTTTCTACAAATTTCTCGCGTCCAAGCTCCTCTTTTTTGATGCCTTGAGCTAAAAGCTGCTTTTCAACGACATTTTGAGTAGCGATACCAGCATGGTCAAGTCCTGGCTGCCAAAGCGTCTTGTAGCCATCCATCCTCTTGTAGCGAGTCATGATATCTTGGAGTGTGAAGGTTAGGGCGTGTCCGATGTGAAGCGAGCCAGTCACGTTTGGAGGTGGCATCATAATGCAAAATTTACGTCCATCTTTTTGGATATCTTTGTTCGCGTCTATCTCAAAGTATCCGCGTTCTTCCCAAATTTTATAAAATTTATCTTCTATCTCTTTTGCATTGTAAAATTCTGCCACTTTTGTATCCTCTTTCGTTTAAAAAATGCTTAATGTTATCTAAAATTTGTTTAAAAAAATCTTTGCAAAAGTGGGGAAATATGGGCTTGGGGCGGTTAAACGCCCCAAAATTTATATGACTTATTTAACAGTAAAGCTTCGCTGAGCTAGGTCGTAGTCGTTTTGCCTTTCGTTATACATATTTTCAGTAGTGACTGCGCCAAGTGAGCATTTACCGCCAAGTCTTACACGATAAGGCGTATAAAGCACAGCCTCTCTCTTATCACTATCTAATGCATAAAAACTTAAAACGCGATCATCTTTTATGCTCTGATACTCAAGCTCAATGCTATCTTTAAGACTCTTATTAAAACCACTTAGATTTTCATTTATTGGCTCAAAGCAGCTGCTTACGATCTCGTTTATTACACCATTTTTAACCATAGCTTTAGAATTTATCACTATTTTTGAATAGACAACATCATTTACTCTTAGGCTGTCAAGACCTAGCTCTTTGCCTTTTTCATCGACAAACGTTCTATAAATATCAAGCTCTTTTGGCTCTATTTTATGCTTAATCTCAAGTGGCACATAAGCGTAGCTTAAGACGGTGGCGTATAGCTTATTTTCACCAAGTGGAGTGATGGTAAAATTTCCATCTTTTGCTGTAAACGATACGCTTAAAAGGCCGTCAAATTCTTTGCTTTCGCCATTGTAGCTAAGCTTAAATTTATTATTTTTTTCACCGCTATCTTTGCCAAAGTAAGCATTTAGCGCTCTAAGGGTAAATGCACGCTCCTGCGTTGAGCTAAGCTCATTTAAATTTGTGATCAAGAAATTTGCAAGATCATCTGAGTAGTCGTTTCTCTCAAAATATTTTGCATGCAGATACAAGATAAATGCATTGTCTCTCATCTTTGAGCCAAAGCTAGAATAATCCCTGCTGTAATCAGCTATCTGAGCTTTTTTAATATCTTTTAGCGCCACCTTTGCTTCGTCATTTAAGCCGTTTAGCTTTAGAGCCGCTGCCATTAGATATTTATTAAGCGCAGTCGTATTGTAAGCTTTGTGGTCATAAATTTTATTTAGCACTGATTTATCAGCAACATTTGCGCGGGAGCTTACATAGATAGCATATAGGGCTTCAATATCTGTGTTCGTATATTTTAAGAGCGAATTTAATGCTCTTTGCTTTACATTTTTATTTAGCTCATATCCAGCCTCTTCAAGATCAAGCAGCACATCAGTTGCATAGATCGAAGCAAATGCATTTGTACTACTTAGATCGCTCCAGTAGCCAAAGCTACCATCTGGTTTTTGCATCTTAATTAGTTCACTCATACCGCTTGCAATAAATCTCTTTTGATCATTTTTTTCAAGCTCATCTTTTGGCTTTAAATTTAAAAGCGCAAGCAGTCTTGAGCTCCTTTGCTCCGCACATCCGTAAGGGTACTCGACTAAATTTTTAGAAGCTGCTAATAGTACGCTTGAGACCGAGCTTGACGCATCTATACTAATATTGTGAAAGCCTTTTGGAAGCGAGATCATGCTCTCTTTATCAAAGACGCTACTTTTTGCATAGGTGCTTATCGTATAAGGATTAACTACATCAAGTAAATTTTGAGCAGTTTTTGAGCTGTTTTTGTCGCTTATTGTTATATTGTATTCGCCAGCTCCAGCTTCAAGAGCTGAAATTTTAAACGTAAAGGCTTTATTCTCAAGCGGCTTTAAATTTATATTTTCTTTTGTTTTGATGCTTAAATTTTTACTGCTAGCCACTTTTATGGTTAAATTTTTATCCTCATTTGTTGTGTTTATGAGTCTTAAGTTCGCATTTAACTCATCGCCTTTTAGCAGATAAACGAACGCACTTGGCTTGATAATCACATCATCTTTTACTAAAATTTCTTTATTTACCGCATTCATACTATTTTCATTATTTGCCACGACATCTACTCTAATGGCAGAGTTAAAGCCATTTGGCGTTTTAAACTCGTATGAAATTTCACCATTATCGTCAGCTTGAAGGCTTACTAAATTTGCATATGTTTTTACCTTTTTACTATCGACTGGGCTAGCATGTTTTGCCATTTTTGCCTCCATAGCAAGTGCCGCCATATCGCCACCAAAGCTTAAAGTTTTGCCCTCGACCTTATAGTTTGTGAGCATATTATAAATGTCATAGTCAAAAACGCCATCTGGTAAAATTTTGTCAAAAAATTTAAGTGGATCGGCTGGCTTTTGTGACGTTATATCAAGCACGCCAACATCTGTGATAAATAAATTCACATAAGCTTTTGGCTTTGTTTTTAAAGAAATTTTTATATTTTCATCGCTTTTTGCCGTATTTGGTGCATCAAGGCTTAGATCAAGTATCCTTGATGACTTATCAGCTTTAGCATAAACCTTACCGTAAGTTCTAAATGGAGTTAATCCACCATCTGTCATGCGGTAGATATTTGCACTCACGTAAAGTCCGCTAAAATCAAAGTCAAGTTTAAATTTCACATTTGCTGAGTTATTCTTTATCTTAACAACCTTGTAGGCTTTCACGCCACCATCTTCAAGTGTAACAAGGGCGATGCCTTCTTTTATAGCTGAGCTTATATCAGCACTTAGTTCATCGCCTTTTTTGTAGATATTTTTATTTAGTTTGATTTGAGATTTACTAAGCTCTTTTGTAGGCGCTAGAGTAGAGTAGTTGTAGCCACTTACGTCCATATCAAGGCTTGTGCTTGCTCCACTTACTAGATTTGTAGCGATGATCACATATGAGCCGCTTTGTGTAAATTTGTAGCTAAACTCGCCATTGTCTTTATAAAAATTATCCACATCTTCTAGCGTTTGAAACCACTTTATATAGCCATTTGCATCTCTTTGGTATTGCCAAGTAACACGTTTTATGTCAAATTTTAAATTTGATTTTACGGCCTTTTGACTTGACATATCTACTACAACCGTTCTTATTTTTACATCTTCGTTTGGCTCAGCAAATGTCGTGCTTGCTGCGATACCGACCATATCTTTGTAAGGATAGAGCGTAAAGCTTTTTGTGTCGCTTACGTTTTTACCATCATCATTTACATTGAAATTTATCACGCCTGTTATGATAGAAGAGGCATTTTTAGTGCTAAAGCTAAGATCTATCATTTGGCTTGATTTACCATCTTTTGAAAGAGTGAGATCGTTTTCAAAAGATGGATAAGCACTCGGCTTTAGCGTATTGTTTTTAAATTTATACTCTTTAAACTCGCTATTTTTATATTCATCATCAAAAAAGCTCACCTGCATGCTGCCATCAAGCTCGCTAGCAGCGCCACCAAAGAGATAGTTACTAGCTAGATTGGCTCTAATAAGCTCATTTGCGAAGAATTTATCTCTCTCAAGTGTTATCTCATTTTTTATCCTATTTGGCATAAAACTCTCAACAAAAAATGGCACATTTGAGATCACTTTGCTTGCATAAATTACTTGCATATTAAATCTACCGCTAAGATCGCTTAGTATCTCTTTTTCAAAATTTACCATGCCAACGTCATTTGTATTTTTTGAAATTTCAGCACTACTTTTGCCTTGTGGATCGAAAAATTTTATCTTTACAGGCATATTTTTTAAAGGATTAAAATCTCTATCCCTTAGGTAGATTGCACCCTTTAAACTCTCATTTGGTCTTATAATATTTGAAGCAAAATGAACGTACGCATCGATACTCTCACTGGCATTTTGGCTCATAAATTTTGCTTCATTTAACGCTTCGTCTTCTTTTAAAATAAGAAAATTTTGCTCTTTTCCAAGAGAGACAACCACCGAAGAGATATCTTTGTAAATATCTTTTTTGTTAAATTTAAAAACGCCTATATCATTTGTCGCACCAACTGCGATTTCTTCGTTCTTTTTGCCATAAATTTTCACATTTGCGTTTGGAAGCATTGTATTTTCGCCAAGACGATTTGCAAATACGAAAATTTCATCCTTGCCAAGCTTTGCATTTACGGCGATATCACTTAGATAGACTACTTTTGAGACGCTCTTATCCTTGCCGTAGTTTAAATTTATCTTATAAACGCCGTCTCCAGCTCCAGCAAAGTCAAGTTTGATTTTATTTAGAGAAATTTCATTTAATGCGCCATCAAGCTTATAACTTTTGCTTGCTACTTTTGTGCTGAAGTTGCTTAACTCTTCGTTATTGTCATTAAAATTTAAGAAATATCTAAAATTTTGATCGCTTAGCTTTTCAATGCTTACATTTAACTCAGGCAAATTTGCACTTCTGATACCGATCTCACCGACGCTTGAGATATATGGCTCATTATTTATAAAATTTGCAAATGGAGTGAGATTGCCAGCTACTACTTCATAGCTACTTTCTTCTCTTACTACATTTCTATCATCGCCAAAGCCTGGCTTAATGGTGATTTCATAACTATTTTGTGGCTTAAAATCGTCACTTGTAATATCAATGTAGTAATAATATTCGCTAAGTTCTGAGTTTTCTTCATAGTTGTCACTATATTTAACGTCACTAATGCTAAAGTTTTTTACACCTTTAATGTTTATAAATTTTTTTAAGTTAATGTCGTCATCAAGCCAATTTTTTAGATAAATTCTAAAGCCCAAGATGCCATTATCAAGGCTCACTGGATAAATTTCTGGTATCTCAAGACTCTTTGCATTATCATTTATATTTACGCTTTCTTCGCTTATTTCATCTGCAAAATTTACTATCGTTTCACCTGAAAGCGTTGCACCAAATTTGCTCTCAAATTTTTCACCAAAATCAAAAACTGGATTGCTTAAATTTTTATCAAGATTAAGCTCAAAGCTATTGTTAGAAAGCTCAATCGCTTTAAATTTTGCTTCTTTTACAGCAATATTTTTGATAGCTTCAATATTTACTTCATCATTAAATTTAACTATATATTTGCTATCGCTTATTTTTTCTATCTTTGTTAGCTCAAATTCTTTCGTGGTAAAACTAGCAGCACTTCCGTTTTCAAGCTTGCAGCTATAATCCAAACCAGCGTGCATATCTTTTGTAAAAAGTAGCAAGCTTTGATTATTGAATCTAACCGTACCATTTAATGCTGGTTGGCACAAAAGTAGCTTTTTATTGCTTAGCATACCAACAAAATTTTTATCTACTTTATCTTCTAGTCCAAACTCTACGCTTAGTGGCGATTTTATCTGTGCTGTACCATTTAGGCTCAAAGCATATAAATTTGTCATTCCCAAAAGTGCTAGAAGTGCTACTTTTTGCCACATTTTATCTCCTTATTTTTATTGTTATTTCACTTTGATTTGAGTTTTGATCAAGGCATTTTATGCTGTGCTCGCCAAGAGTTAGATCAAACTTTTTTTCGCTTGCATTTTCTATCTTAGAAAAGTTCGAATCATCTATTTTTAGGTAAATTTCATCGCCTAAAAACGCGTAGCATTTTACCATAACTTGTGTAATATTTTCATCTGTCACTATCTCTTCATTGTCATATGGATAGGCAAAAACTGGCTTTTTATCTTTAAAAATTTCAGCACAAGGACTTTTTTGTATCTCATCTTTATCCAAAAGCTCATTTTTAACCAAAAAATCAAGCTCTTCGCCTCTTAAACTTTCGCATTTATCTTTTAAATCTACACCCTTTATCCTATCATCAAGTGCCATTTTTTTGCACTTTTCATAGTTAAAGGCATCAAGGCAGGTTGGCAGCTTTTCTATGCCATCTGGCTCACTTATAAATCTTAATTTCTCTTTTTGAGCAATTATCTTAAACATATCAAAAAGGCTCTTTGATACGTCATTTAGTCCTGTTAATTTATCGGTTTTACTGGCATTAAAATTTCCAATCCAAATAGCAATTGTGTAATTTTCATCAACGCCTATGGCGTAAAGATCGCGTGAGTTTGCGCTTGTGCCAGTTTTAAAGGCTATTTTGGGCGTATTTTGGGCATACTGCCAAGCATTTTTTAGATATGATCTTGAGGCTTCGCTTAGCATTTTAGCGGTTAAATAAGCACTTTGAGGTGAGATGAGAGTTACATTTTTCTCTTCATTTTTGTAGTTTTTTCCTGCAAACTCAAGTGGCCTATAAATGCCGTCATTTGCATAAATAGTATAAAGATGAGCAAGATCAAGTAGGCTCATTTCAGCACTTCCAAGCGTTATAGAAGCTCCGTAATACTCCTTATTTTCATCTACTAAATTTACCTTTTCAAGTAGTTCGTAAAGCGAATTGTCTTTTAGTTTTAAGTTTAAATTTATAACCGGAATATTTAGGCTGAAATTTAGAGCATCTTTCGCGCTTACGATACCTAAAAAATCATTACTAAAATTCTTTGGGGCATACTCTTTTATATAAATTTGCGTATCAATTAACTGCGAATTTGGCGTGATAAGCCCGCTATCAAGCGCAAGCGAGTAGATAAAAGGCTTTAGCGTGCTGCCGGTATTTCGCTTCATATTTAGGGCTGAGTTTTTACCGTCACGCGCATGCTCATCATGCGAGCCGATGAAGGCAACAACACTCATTTTTTTATTATCAATGAGCACGGCTGCTGCGTTGTTTGCATTTTTAGCCTTTAGCGAAAACATCGTATCTTTTAAAATTTTAAGCATATCTTTTTGTAAATTTAGATCCAAACTCGCCTTTGAAATTTGGTTTTTAAAAGCGACATTTGCATAATCTTCCGCGGTTACGATAGCTTTTGCTCTTACATTTTTAAATGGCTCAGCCTGCGCTCTTTTAAAAGCACTAAGATCTATCAAATTTGCCTTGTAAAGCATCTTTATGACCCTATTTTTTAGGGCGTTTATG
The DNA here is from genome assembly GCF_003048555.1 of Campylobacter concisus. Taxonomy (GTDB): domain Bacteria; phylum Campylobacterota; class Campylobacteria; order Campylobacterales; family Campylobacteraceae; genus Campylobacter_A; species Campylobacter_A concisus_AO. The sequence continues at coordinate 17,001 of NZ_PIRR01000030.1, forward strand.
TTTGAGACGCGGTCAAGTCTATTTTTATTTGGATTTTTAGGTATCGTGCTTAAAAGTGCTGCCTGAGCGTAGCTTAGCTCATTTAGCTCCTTGCCAAAGTAAAAGAAGCTAGCCGCCTTTGCACCTTCGATATTTCCGCCATAAGGGGCTAAATTTAGGTAGAAATTTAAAATCTCATCTTTACTAAAGTGAAGCTCAAGCTGAAACGCTCTAAAAATTTCTCTTACCTTATTTTTATAGCTTCGATCACTTGGCTCAAGCATCCTAGCTACTTGCATCGTGATAGTGCTAGCCCCTATGCGGTTGTCACTTTTTATGTTGTGGATCAAAGCTCTAAAAATAGAGGCAAAATTTACGCCAAAATGGTAGTAAAAGTATCTATCCTCAAACAGCACGACGCTTTGTTTTAGCGAATTTGGAAAATTTTGCTCGTGAAATCTCCAAATCCCATCACTACTAAGCTTCATATTTATAATGTTTCCATTTTTATCACGTAAAATTTTGGCTTCATCTTTTTTTAGTGCATCTAAATTTAATGGATAAATTTGATCTAATAGCAAAAAAATGCCAAATAAAAATGCCAAAAATAGGATAATTGATTTTAAAATTTTAAGCTTTTTCATGTCTGTGATTATAGCCGTTAAAGTTTAAGTAGCTATAATTAGGCCTTTTTAAAAAGAGGAAACAATGCCCTTATCTAGGTTAAACAAAGAACAATATACTGCCGCAACTGCGCCATTTGGACACAATCTCATCATCGCTTCAGCTGGCACTGGCAAGACTAGCACCATTGTCGCACGCATCGCTCATTTGCTAAATTTGGGCGTAAAACCAGAAAAAATTTTGCTTCTAACTTTCACCAATAAAGCAGCCAGCGAGATGATAGAGCGCTTAAATAGGTATTTTGATAAACAAATCACTTCTAAAATCACCGCAGGCACCTTCCACTCGGTCTCATTTTCGCTTTTAAAAAGCCTTGATAAAGGCGTCACACTAAAGCAGCCAAGCGAGCTAAAGACGCTTTTAAAAAGTCTTGTTGAGAGGCGTAAATTTTACCATTTAAGCGACGTCAAGCCTTACGGCGGGGCATATCTATACGACCTTTACTCGCTATTTCAAAATAGCGAGCAAGGCACTACTTTTGGCAAATGGATAAGCGATAAGAGCGAAGAGCAGGGCGTTTATGCTGAAATTTATGAAGATGTTTTAGAGGAGTTTGAAGCTGAAAAGGCCAAATTTGCCTACGCTGATTTTAACGACCTTCTCATAAAAATGCGCGACGAGCTAAAAAAGGGAGCAAATTTAGCTTATGATGAAATTTTGATCGACGAGTATCAAGACACAAACACGCTTCAAGGCAGCCTAATAGACGCATTTAAGACAAAGAGTCTCTTTTGCGTGGGCGATTTTGACCAGAGTATCTACGCATTTAACGGCGCAAATATCGAGATCATTGGCTCATTTAAAGATCGCTTTCCAAATGCAAATATCTATGCTTTAAATGTAAATTACCGCTCAAGCTCGAGCATACTTGCCCTTGCAAATAAGGTCATAAACAATAACCCAAGGCTTTATGAAAAGCACCTCACAGTTAGCCGCGAGGGAAATTTCAAGCCTCCAAGGCTGCTAGTCTATAACGAACTTTTTGATCAGTATCAAAACATCGCTGATATCATCTCGCTCTCGCCATTTAATAGAGAAAATATCGCCATAATTTTTAGAAATAACTCATCAGCTGATGGTATCGAGGTCGCGCTAAAAGAGCGAGGTATTGGCTCGAAGCGAAAGGGTGGGGTGAGCTTCTTTGAGAGCCGCGAGATCAAGGCACTCATCGACATCATGGGAATTTATGTCAATCCAAAAGATATAATGGCATTTATCCACATCTGCGAATACGCAAAGGGCGTTGGCAGCGCCGTTAGCAAAGAAATTTTTGACGCACTGCTTAAGCTTGGACATGAAAATTTGATAAAAGGGATAGTTGAGCCAGATGAGAGCGTAAATATCTCATCAAACAAAAGGCGAAACTACCAGCTGGGACTTTTTGATGATCTTGACGAATTTGCCGAAGTTTCAAGGTTTTCTAAGCTTGGCTTTAGTGATAAATTTCTAGGTCATCCTGTGCTAAAACTACAAAAACTAAGCGAGAGTGGGGCGCAGTTTTTATATGAAATTTACAACTTTTTAAGAGGCATGAGAAATATCTCAAAGCCAGCCACGATGATAAACGAGATAAAAACTAGCAAAATTTACTCACTAATCGTCGAAAACATCAGCACAAAAAGGGCAACTCTAAAAAACGGCAACGTCGATCTGGCGCTCAAAGAAGAGGTTAAAGAGCGCATAATGGCAAAGAGCGTGGTGCTAAGCGAGCTAGCTAAAAAATATCAAGACATCAGTAAATTTTACAACTTCTTAGCCCTTGGAAGCAACGAGATGAGCGAAGGGCAGGGTGTTAGCTTGCTTAGCGTACATGCGAGCAAGGGGCTTGAGTTTGACCAAGTTTTTATCGTCGATCTCGCGCAAAACCGCTTTCCAAATTTAAAGCTAATGAGCATGGGCGGTAGCCTAGAAGAGGAGAGGAGGCTCTTTTATGTAGCCGTAACCAGAGCAAAAGACGAGCTCTATCTTAGCTATGCAAAATACGACAAGATAAAGAAGGTGAATTATCAGCCAAGTAGGTTTTTGATAGAGGCTGGCATGGCAAAAGAGGAAGTTTAAAGAGAATTTTAATCTTATTAAGTAAAATTGACCAATTTTTTACAAAGAGAAGTAATGAAAAAATCTAAAATTTTAATAGTCCTACTTATTTTAGGCATCGGTGGATATTTTATCTATGATAATTTTTTTAAGATAAAAGATGAAAGGGTGGAATTTATCACCAAAAAGGCAAAGAAAGGTTCATTCAGTAAAAAAGTCGATGCGACTGGAGAAATTTTCGCTACCGAGCTAGTTGATGTGGGTGCTCAGGTGAGCGGCCAGATAAAAAAACTCTATGTTAAGCTTGGAGATCAGGTCAAAAAAGGTGATATGATCGCAAGTATCGATAGCTCGACACAGCAAAATAGCATAGACAATAAAGAAGCTCAGCTTGCTATCTACAAAGCTCAGCTTGAAAGCGCAAAAGTGGCTCTAAATATCTCTAAAACGCAGTTTGATAGAGAAAAAGCACTCTTTTCTAAAAACGCCACTTCAAAGCAAGAATTTGAAAGCGCAAAAAATACTTATAGCGCAAATAGTGCCAAGATAAAGGAGCTTGAAGCTCAGATAAAGCAGACAAATATCGAGCTAAGCACCGCTAAGATAAATTTAGGCTACACAAAGATCACCGCCCCAAGGGATGGCATAATAGTAAGCGTGCAGGTTGAAGAGGGACAGACTGTAAATGCCAACCAAACTACACCAACTATCGTAAAGATCGCAGATCTTAGCTATGTCAAGATGAAGATGCAAATAGCCGAGGGCGACATCACAAAGATAAAAGTCGGCACGCCAGTTGAATACTCGATCCTATCTGAGCCAACGAAGAAATTTCAAACAACAGTTAGCTCGATCGACCCGGGGCTCACCACACTAAGTGATGGCAGTTACACCAGCTCATCAAGCACCAAGTCTTCAAGCTCAAGTAGCTCTAGCAGCTCGGCGGTCTATTATTACGCGCAAAGTATCGTTGATAACAAAGATGGAATTTTAAGAATAGGTATGACCACGCAAAATGAGCTTTTAATAGCAAATGTCGAGGACGCCATCATCGCACCAAGCGTTGGTATCAAGAAAGATGAAAAAGGAAATTCTTACGTATATCTACTAAAAGATGGCAAGGCAGTAAAAACAGAGGTTAAAACTGGCATAAAAGACAACCTTGATACACAGATCATTAGCGGTGTAAACGAAGGCGACGAGATCATCACATCTCAAGGCTCATCAAGCGAGATCGCCAAGATGATCGAAAAAGAACAAAGGAGATTTTAGGTGATAAACCTAAAAAACATCACCAAAAGCTTCAAGCTAGGTGACAATGAGATAGAAATTCTTCATGGCATAAATTTAGAGATAAAAAAGGGTGAATTTATAGCTATAATCGGTCAGTCTGGCTCTGGAAAATCAACCCTAATGAACATCCTTGGCTGCCTTGATAGCCCAAGTAGCGGGCAGTACTTGCTAGATGGCAAAGATATATCAAAATTTGATAGCGACTCGCTTGCCAAGCTTAGACGAGATAAATTTGGCTTTATCTTTCAAAGATACAACCTTCTTAGCACGATGAACGCCCTTGAAAACGTAGCTTTGCCTAGTATCTACGCAGGTGCAAACAAGAGCGAGCGAGAAAAAAGAGGGATGGAAATTTTAGACTCTCTTGGTCTTAGCGAAAAAGCGAAAAATTTACCAAATAAGCTCTCAGGCGGACAGCAGCAAAGGGTTTCCATAGCAAGGGCGCTGATGAATGGTGGCGAGATCATCTTGGCTGATGAGCCAACAGGTGCACTTGATAGCAAAAGTGGGCTTAGGGTGATGGAAATTTTAGTTGATCTTTACAAAAAAGGCCACACCATCATCATCGTCACGCACGACCCAAAGATCGCCGAGTACGCGAGTAGAGTGATCGAGATAAAAGATGGCAACATCGTAAACGATAACGTAAAAAATAGTGAAATTTACGAGGCCAAAAAGCAAACTCAGCCAGAAAAAAGCAAATTTACCTACTATAAAGATCAGCTAATTGAAAGCTTTAAAATGTCGGTAAATGCGATGCTAGCTCACAAACTAAGATCGCTTTTAACCATGCTTGGCATTATAATTGGCATAACTGCGGTCATTAGCGTCGTAGCTCTTGGCAAAGGCTCACAAGAGCAAATTTTAGCTGGCATCAGAAAGATCGGCACAAATACGATCGACATAATGCCAGGAAAAGGCTTTGGCGATATGCTCTCAGGCAGGGTAAAAACGCTCTCTATAAGTGACGCAAATATGCTCTCAAAACAGTCGTTTCTTGACTCAGTCACTCCAAACACAAGCACTTCAGGCGTACTAACGTATGAAAATATCTCCTTAACAGCGACATTAAAGGGCGGTGGAGTAGGGAGCTTTGACGTAAATGGACTAAAGCTAGAAAAAGGAAGAATTTACGATGAGGACGAGGTTTTAAACTCAGATTCTGTCACACTAATAGACCAAAACACCAAAAATAGTATATTTAAAAACGAAGACCCTATCGGTAAGATTATTCTTTTTAATAAAAAGCCACTTCGCATTATAGGTGTTTTACAAAAAGATGAGTTTAAAGTCGGTGATGCTAGCTCACTTAAGATTTATGCTCCATACACGACTGTGATAAACAAGATAACGGGCGATAAATTTATTAGCTCAATAACCGTAAAAGTAAATGAGAGTGTAAATGCTCAGATCGCAGAAAAGAGCCTAACCGATCTTTTAACGATAAAACACGGCAAAAAAGACTTCTTTACAAGAAATTCTGATAGCATCAAGCAAACTATCGAAGAGACGATCTCAACCATGCGCCTTCTAATATCAAGTATCGCCGTCGTATCGCTAGTGGTTGGTGGCATAGGCGTGATGAATATCATGTTAGTCTCAGTTACAGAGCGCACCAAAGAGATAGGCATAAAAATGGCGATCGGAGCCAGAGAGAGCAACATCTTGCAGCAGTTTTTGATAGAGGCGGTGCTACTTTGCCTTATCGGCGGAGCTATTGGTATAGCCTTTTCCTACGCTATTGGCTACATTTTCAACAACTTTTTAGATGGTTTTAGCATGATCTTTTCAAACGGCTCGATAGTACTTGCACTTGTCACGTCGATGGCCATTGGCATCATCTTTGGCTATATGCCTGCCAAAAATGCCTCAAAACTAAATCCAATAGATGCGCTTTCAAGGGAGTAATATGAAATTTCTAAGCTTAGCTTTAGTACTTGTTTTAAGCGGCTGCGCTGTTAAAAATATAGATGAAAACTACAAGCAAATTTTACTTGAAGATAACGCCAGTAGAGAGCTTGGTGTGGATACTTCTTGGTGGAAAGAGTATCATCAAAGCTACCTTGATGAGCTTGTAGAGCTTGCGCTTAAAAACAACACCGACCTTGCAAAAGCTGCGATAAATGTAAATAAAGCGCTCGCTCAAGCTGGCGTTTTGCAAGCAAATTTAATCCCAAGTTTTAACGCTGGTTTTGAGGCTGGAAGTAGTAAAAACATAAAAGAGGGCGGCGCGGTCACTAGAAGTTTTGGCTCAAGCATAGGGCTTAGCTACGAGCTTGATCTTTGGCAAAAGCTAGCAAACAGCAAAGACGCAGCGATGTTTGAAGCAAGGGCTACTAAATTTGATCTAAAGGCTAGCAAACTAAGCGTGATAAACTCCGTGGCAGACGCTTATTTTCAAATTTTATATCTAAACGAGAGCATAAAAACTTATGAACAAATTTTAGAAATTTATAACAAGCTAAATGAGATAGTTGGGCTTAAATTTAAGCTTGGCAAAGAGGAGGCGCTAAGCCTAAAACAGATAAACTCACAGCTTTTAAGCGCTCAAAATAAGATAGAAAGTGCCAAAAAAGATCTTGTGACTGCTAAAAAAACGCTTAGGATTTTGCTAAACGAGAGGCCAGAATTTGAGCTTAAATTTGAAGACCTCATACTAAGTCCCGTTAAAAGAGTGGGCGTTGATCTAGATGTGCCAACAAGTGCCATAGCAAACCGCCCTGATCTAAGAGCGGCCATTTACCGCATAGAAGAGGGCATATCAAACTACAAAGCGAGTCAAAAAGAGTTTTATCCAAGCATCATGCTAGGAACGAGCCTTAAAAGCAACACCGACAAAAAAGAGGAAGCCTTTAGCCTTAAATTTCTAAATGGCAACATCGCTTTAAATTTACCATTTTTAAACTATCACAAGCTAAAGTCAAATTTAAAGGTTAGCGAGGCAAATTTCGAGCTTGCAAAGCTAAACTACATAAGCACTCTAAATAGCGCATTAAACGAAATAGACGCATTTTACAAAGGCTATCTAAACGACGAAGTGCTGTTTATAAACTATCAAGAGCAGATAAAAAACTATGAGGAAATTTCAAAAATTTACGAGCTAAAATACTCTTATGGCAAGGTTGAGTTAAAGCAGTTTTTGGAAGCAAAAAATAGCGAGCTAGAAGCCAAAATAGGGCTATTAAAAGCAAAATACACACTTTTACAAGACGAGCTAAATATCTACAAAGCCATGGCAGGCAAATTTAATAGGTAAATTATAGGCTTAGCTTGGAGTTATTAGACTAACGAGTGTAGCGCAGATCGTTATATGAGTATAAAACTAAAACAAGCAAAAAAGATAGGTTAGCTAAATTTTCTACCACAATCGCTTAAATTTTTAAACTACAACGAAATATGTTATTTTTGAAAATTATAAAAGTTTAACTGATTTTTTACAAATATTTTTACATCAAATTTAATGGATAAATTAAAATCATACAAAAGATAAAATCCAAAATAAGCCTATAAATCAATATTTAAATT